>CAKUWM010000062.1 GCA_934699305.1 uncultured Saprospiraceae bacterium
TGACATCAGATTGGTCGAATACAGATTGGGCAAAAGCCTGATTATCAAAGGTGTCGTTGTTTCTAAAGTAATTTACTGAACGTTGCAATATATCTGCTTGTTGAACCTTTGACGCATCAAAGTCTCCGGCATAGCTGTGCATAACAAATTGTTTAGTAAGCTCCATCATTTGACTTGTCATATAATAATCATCCCCGGAATGTTGGACTCCCAGAAAATCGTCCTTCCAAAAGCCGGCCTCATTGGATTTGTTCAGGTAGTCATAGATATACACTTTGTACCCTTTGTCGGCATCTGTATTGATGATTAAACAGGCTTTGTCGGGTTTCTGTGCCGGGATACCATCATTGTATTGAATGGTGGCAACTTTGTCTTTGATGTTGACATTGAGAAAAGTTTCTTTTGACTCTGACTTAAAAATGCCGATAGCATTGGTGACTTCGTCTTCGATGACAATGCCTTCTATGCATGCAATGTACAATTCACCTGATTTTATGCGGGGATGCTTACTATGGCGATAGAGATGGGCTGCAATAGTCTGTGATAGTTTGGGTAAAGTATCCGGATCTTCAAATATTTTTTTTGCCAAATGATAGATTTCATTTTGTTCCAGTCCGATATCGTTGTGTAAGTGATAAAGCTCTTCGCCACTTATTGCTGACGTAAAATAGCTGAGCAAAATTTGATGAAGAGGCTCATCGATAGCCACGACTTGGTCAGATAATTCATAACCTTCATCTTGAGAGGCGTTGCCGATTCGATGAACAATCATTGATTGTATGATACAATTATGTAAATGTAACATTGTGTGGAAATTGAAGCTGAAAGATACTGACTATTCATGAAAAATATGACATTCATTTTTCGCAATTAGCCAATAAGTGTATTCTACCTTTTTATCAAACTAAAAATAGCCTGAAGTACTACAGACAATAATACCAATGCTAATCCCCAATAAAACGAGGCGTTCACCTCTTTTGCTTCATCAAATATCAAAAAGGCCAATCCTATGGCATAAATTGGTTCTAAGTTGAAGGTAAGATTTACTGTAAATGCTGATAATTTCTTTAATGCCTCTGCAAAGAGTATATATAAGCCAATAGTGCAAAATATTGAAAATAATATTAAATAGAC
The DNA here is from genome assembly GCA_934699305.1 of uncultured Saprospiraceae bacterium. Lineage (GTDB taxonomy): Bacteria > Bacteroidota > Bacteroidia > Chitinophagales > Saprospiraceae > Parvibacillus. The sequence continues at coordinate 1,135 of CAKUWM010000062.1, forward strand.
GACATCCGTAAAAGAGGGTATATATATTAAATTTGGAAATATCAGATAATAAAAGGGTAGTAATATTCCCAATAGGATGGTCCCTCCCCCCAATTGGTAATAATTAATCATTTTACTATCATACTTTAATACAATTCGCTCATTGTATATCGTGTATAATGCGGAAAAAGAGGAAGAGATGACGCCCATAATAATACCTAACTGATATGTAGCATCGAAATGAAATATCAAACTAATGCCTACTATGGTCAAGAGGCTCAGAAATAATTGCTCGTAATTAAATCGCCTTTTGTTGATGATGGGTGCAAATATCGCTGTGAAAAAACTTGTAAGGCAATAGCAGATTACGCCTACTGAAACATTGGCATACTTGATACTTGCATAGAAGAAAATCCAGTGTAGCATCAAGAGTGAGCCGACTTGAGCTATCACCATTTTGTCCTTTAAAGATTCTAATCTCCTTATTTTAAATATTTTGAACCCAAGTAATAAAATTAAGGTTGAAAACAACACCCGATACCACACTAACGCAACCTCGTTGAGACTGATTAATTTGCCAAAGATGCCGGTAAATCCGGCTAAAATCACAGCAATGTGTAATATTAAATAGGACTTTCTCATCAAGTATTTGTGAAGTTTGACTTTTTGTTCATTTTGTCTATGGCAGATTGCTGGTAGGTATTGATTTATTCAGTTTAATAAATCAAAGATATTCTTTTATGTAATAAACCTTAGTGATAATAAACTATCGATTTATTTTATCTTAACCCACATTCCGCATAAGACAATACGGAATCGATTTACGACTCGTAATCAGCACTATACGGTTTCTAAAAACCCTTACTGCTGAATTCAGGTTTAATGCAGATTTTAGCCCTAACATATACCTTCTTTCAAGGAATTACGTTCTTCTAATGTGGGATTTAATATTGTATATCCCCGAATTGGACTTCAAACAATAATTCCTCTTTATGAAAAAAACCAATGTTTTATTGACAGGAGCTTCAGGAAATGTAGGCAGAGAGATTGTTAAAATATTAACGGCGAATAGTAGCGTGAACCTAACTCTCTTCGACCGGAATACAAGGAAAGTTCGACAGTTGCTAAAGTCTTTTACCGGAAAGGTAATTTATGGTGACCTGAGAAGAATGGATGAATTGGAACCCGCAACACATGATTGTGATGTCGTTTTGCATTTGGGCGCAGTTATTCCTCCTGTCGCCAATCAGAGCATCGGCTTGGCCAAAGAGATAAATTGTGAAGGAACAAAAAATCTAATACGGCTATTAGAGAAAAATTCTCCCCATTGCTTTCTTATCTATTCCTCATCAGTGGCTATTTATGGGGATCGATTGGCGTCTCCATGGATTCGGGTTGGTGATGAACTCAAGGCATGTGAAGATGACTTCTATGGTCAGTCTAAGATATTAGCGGAAGACGCCATCCGAAATTCTTCTTTGACATGGTCTATTTTTCGTCTATCAGCTATTTTTGGGGCTGATAATCACACTTTATCCGGTCTTGTATTTTGTGTTCCATTAGGCACACCAATAGAGTTCACTACGCCGCAGGATACCGGTCGCGCATTTGCATTAGCTATATATAAGAAGGAAGAGCTCCAATTTAAGATTTTCAACCTGGGTGGAGGTCCATCATGCCGCTTTATTTATAAGGATTTCCTCAAAACTTCCTTTGAAATATTTGGTTTGGGAAATTTTGACTTTCCTCCCAAATCCTTTGCAGAGAAGAATTTCCACTGTGGATATTATGCCGATGGAGATGAACTGGAAAAAATATTGAGATTCAGACAAAACACAACCGAACATCTGTATGAAATGATGCGTGAAAAGGTAAGTTCCCTGCAATTTATTGCAACAAAATTATTGCGATGTACTATAAAAAAACGCTTGCATAAGCTTTCTGAGCCTTATTATGCTTACCATTCCGGCGATTTAGAACGTATGAAAAATTTCTTTTGACCCAAAATGTCGATTTGATATAGGTCAATTTGATTGTACGAGAATTTGCAATTCAATTTCTATATTTATTAGGTTTAACTGACGACTAAATCATAAAAAAGCTATTCGAATAATAAAAGTATATTTTCCTTTCGTCGGAATTATCACACTTTTTATCGAAAAATAAAATTTCCATTGTAGTAGTTTTTTAGCCCGGAACGTTGTAACAGCAATATATTCATTCATAACTGCCGAAAACACAATGTATATTGTTTAACATAGTACCATTGATGGAATATATCTTTGTATTGTAAATAAATTTTTTAATCCATAAAATTAACACTCATGCAAGCTGTTCAATTTAATCGAATCAATGTTATGAAACTTCTTTTTTTGACCCTATGTGCTGGTATTTTGATTTTTCTTCCTTCCGGTGTGGAGTACAAAAAGCATTCTTTGAAAGGAAAGGTTATGTTTGATGCACATGAAGTTGCACCGGACGCAACAGTCAGTATCTTGAAAGAAGACGACAAATCGCTTATTAGTTCAAGTATTTCAGATATGTCAGGAGAGTATAGTTTTGGTCAGTTGAAGCCCGGAAAATACTATATAGCAGCAGGAACATTTGGCAACGCATTGAAAGTTGTTGGTCCTATAGAAATCAAGGAAACAGAGAAGGTTACGATTGTACCACCGATTGTTGTGTCCCGACCAGCTAACGATGGTGGCCCGGTAATTAAAACAACCCGAATAAACAAACCATTGACTAATAAGTCTTTGAAAATCACATAATCAGCATGGTACGGTTTTTCAAAATCTTTGTTGTTGAATTCAGGATAATATGGCATTAACTTTTTGATTATAGGTATTATTCTTCAACGGAAGAATGTTCAAACCAAAGAATGGTGGTTGCTTCTTTAGCGAGAGCAGCCACTTTTTGTTTTAGGAGAGGTGTAAGTGATATAGAAATAAATTTGAACCATATTCCTGATTTGAAAATGTTGGATTGATAAAAGATTTGTAATCAGTACTATACGGTTTTTCAAAAGCTTTGCTGCTGAAATCCGATTGAAATTTAATGCTCGCTAACCCATTCCTTTACAACAATATTGTATTTATTTTCAATCGTTGTTAATCTGTTTGGCTGATTTTGCGTTATAATATTTACAAGGTTTTTGTTTGTTTTTTAGGTTTGGGCACGGTTTTTGCATCCTAATATCTAAAGAAAGATTTTGTGTTGTAAATTATTAATGAGATTATGACCAATTTAACTACAAATGGTGTTAGTGTGGACGTTTCAGTTGAATATCGCACCAAGTCAGAATATGAAAATCGGTCTGATTTCATCTTCATTTATAATATTACAATAAAGAATTCCAACACATTTCCGGTGCAATTAAAGAGGCGTAAGTGGCGTATATTTGATTCTAACGGGGCTATACGGTATGTTGAGGGAGATGGAGTCCTTGGATTTCAGCCAGTGATTGAACCCAACCAAACCTTCGAATATTCCAGCTTTTGTAATCTTTATACGGAGTTGGGCAATATGAGTGGAAGTTATATTCTGGAGAATCTATTCGACTATTCAACCTTTGAAGTTGATATTCCGACATTTGAATTAGCTACACTTGAAATTAGGAATTAATACCGATTATACAATTAATCCCAATACCTCATTAGACCTATGCAGAATCGAATTGCGAGTCATACATCGGGATTGTCCTCATAATCTACACGGTTTTTCAAAACCTTTACTGTCGAATTCGGTTTTAATAGGTGACAAATCAATAAAAAAGGCATTTAGTCTGATATAGTCTAAATGCCTTTTTTAGTTGGACACTTCGTTTATTTTTTCAAGAGCTCCTCTGTAGAAGAGGTATCTTCACCGGCAGCCTTACCCAATTCAATGGCTTTGTGAGCTGTACTTAAGGCGTTCTCTTTGTCTCCCATTTTGAAATAAAGCCATGCCAAAGTGTCGTTATTGGCATATTCACTTTTTTTATCGACAGAAGCCAATGCCCAACCAATTGCCTGACGTAAGTTGGCTGTACCTTCTATATTTTCATAGGCATACCATGCATAGCTATTGAGTTCTTGAGAGGAAAACTGATCTAAGTTTTCTGGTGTCAAATATTCAAAAAGCGCATTTTGATAAGCTTGATTATCTTTAGACTTACGGCTAAAGTATAATTTTGTATAAAAAGAAAGCATACCTGCCTTTTCCGGATAAATAGCGCTAATTTCTTTAATTGCGCTATCTACGCCCAACCCTTTTTTGACATTAGCCACAAAATAATAGTAGGCCAATTCGTTCAAGAAGTCGCTCCCCATCACCTTAGTAAGAGCCTCCTTGTTGTCGAGTAGGAAATGATGGTTGGGTGAGGTCGGATTGATGGCAAAGGCTGCCAACCAATTGATGTTTTCAGGGGTTGTCAAGTCTTTTTGTGTTTTGAAATATTCTGTTGCTACAGCATCACCTTCCGGACTTCCCATATTTTTCAATACTTCCATATAGTTTGTCATCAATTGTGGCTCACGAGAACCGGATTCAAACTTTTTCTTTAAGGTAGCGTATTGCTTGTTCGGGTCATTGGCACTTTTTCCCAACTCAATAAATCCTGCAACATCCATATAGCCTAAACCCATGTGCACCATTTCTCCATCTCCATTGATATAAAAGTGAGAAGGGTAGGCATTGACATTATATTGCTTGGCCAATTTTAAACCTTCCCCTTTTTCCATGTCTATCTGAGCGTTGACAAAGTGTTGGTTGTAATATTTTCCCACTGCTTCATCCGGAAAAATATTCTTTTTCATCATCTTACACGGTCCGCACCAAGTGGTATAAGCATCGAGATAGATGAGTTTCTTTTCTTTCTTAGCTTTTTTAAGGATGGAATCCCAGTTGCCTGTTTCAAAAGCCATGCCCTGACTATATCCGGTTTGAATCAAGAGCATACAAATCAATAATGGAAGAATTCTTTGAATAGACATATTAAGGTTATTTAGATTTTAATCGGAGGATAACGTTGTCAAATTTTGTAGTATCCATATTTTTCTTGGTTGCTTCCTCTTTAGCCTTCTGGGCTTCTTTTAGTGCATTGTCATTGTCACCTGAATCCTGTAGGAAAATAGCATAATCAAGCCTTACAGAAGGGTCATCGCTGATATCCACCATTTTTTTATATACCACACTTGCCAATGATGTTGCATTGGCGACATGGTTATATTTAGTTTGTAAGGACTTGATAATGGTAGATAACTCAAAATTAGAAGTATTGCCCAGTTTTTTTATCATTTCACTTACGTTTTTAACATACAGTTCGCCATTATTGCGAGCATCTGCTTTGATGACGTCAACATAAGTCGGGAAGAGAGAAGCATTGCTTTTGTCGAGTACCTTTTTTGATGTGGTGATAGCGTCGGTAATCAAGGATTCGGTATCATATTCAATTCCTTTATATACAGTATTGACTAAGGCATTGAATACTTTCCGGTCATATTCTTTTTGGCCCACTATTTTAGAAACAGCCTTTTCATTAGAAACCAAGTAAGTAAATGGCTTGGAGTCTGAGCTGACGGCTCCTTCGTAAATAATGCGATAATAATCATCGGTTTTGGGTGCTTTTTCATTGGCAAGGAAGTCGTTGGTTACCCTTGTGCTTGACTTGCCGGCAGCATTTAAGGCTTTGATATACTGGAGAACCAGCTCTGGGCTATGATCTCCTGCTTCGTACCGTTTGCCCAATTCAGGACTTTTGTCATATCTTAATACAGCGCTTTTACCCATATCGATAAAACCATTTGCGTCAGCACCTCCAACACGAAAATGAACTTTTTTGCCATCTCCATCGACAAATACAAAGGTAGGATAGGCAGTTATTCCATATTCCCGAGCGAAAGTGGGACCCTCACCCTTCTCCATATCCAATTTGTAATTGATAAAATTGGCATTGTAATATGCACCGACTTCAGGTAAAGGGAAGATATTGGCTGCCATCCTCTTGCATGGCCCGCACCAGCTGGTATAGGCATCGACAAAGATAAGCTTGCCACTTTCCTTTGACTTAGCCTTGGCTTCGGCCCAAGTGCCATGAAAAAATTCTATTCCTTGTCCTACGCTTGTGTTGACAAAGGAAAAGATCATCAAAACACACGAAAGAAATATACGCATGATATAATTTTATCTTTTAATATTGTTTTTTCGCTCAAATTCTTCAATAAGTTGAGCATCTGTTTTGTTGAGTGTCGCCATCAATAATTTGACGTCGTCTGCTATTTTATGTTTGGGATAATGGTCCAAAAACTCTTGATAATATTTTTTAGCTGTCTCTTTGTCGTGAAGGTCGTTGTCAAAGGTAAAAGCCTTCTGGAATGCCGCTTCAGGCGCCCATTTGCTCGTGTTGTAGTCAGAAGTGATAAGTCCCCAGATGCCAATTGCCTTTGTAGGGCTTTTCCTTCCCTTGACCAATGCTCCTGTTCTGAATAATAATTCCGGAACAGAGGTGTCGCCTTTCATTTCTTTTGCCAGGCTGACTGCATCCTCATAGATTTGAGTGTTGGTATAGGAGGAATCTTCAACTTCTGATGGTGAAAGAAAGGAAGAATCAACATATTTTTTCAGCTTAACGTAGGATGTCGAACTTGACTCAACGTTATTTTGATGCGGTTCAACCTTCTTTTCATCCTGCTTGCAGGAGAATAAAAAGGTTATTATGACTAAAGGAAAAATGTATTTTACGTTCATTGTGGAATCTCAATATTTGATAAATCCAATTTTATTGAGATACGAGTTCTTTAATCTTTGTCTCTAACACATTCTCGTCTCCGGGAACATAACCGGAATGTGTCCATACAATGTTTCCGGTCTGATCAATTAAAAAAGTCTGTGGCACAGCTTGGAAGTTGAGTGCTTTTTGCAATTCCTGATTCTGGTCGTTGAGAATCGTATATTCCCAGCCTTTTTGGACAACCATCGGCTTTATTTTAGAGGAAGAACGCGCATCATCAGTTGAGATAGCGATAAGTTCAACACCGTATTCTTTCTGCCAATCCGGATATAGGTCATGGATAGCATCCAATTCCTTTTTGCACGGTGCACACCATGTCGCCCAAAAAGAAACAACTGTAACAACACCCGGTTGGATAACCTCTTGAAGAGTTACTCGCTTTCCGTCTAATGTTTTAATAGGAGTAGAAGGAAGACCATTCTGCGCATTTGCTGTAAAGGTCAAAGCAACTAAACAAATGAGGATTGTTGCAAAATTTTTATAGTTCATATACATTTTATAATTCAATTTAATCAACCAATATTGTTTATAACATAAAGGAATAACTTTTTTGAAAAATTATAGCCTGTCTTAACGAGACTTTAACCAAATCAACAAGGATAATAGCCTATATGTTTAAAAATGACCACAATTGACCGGCAAATTTAGGTTTATTTTTGACAATTATTATTGTTTGAATGGCTAATTTCATAAAATAAAAATATACATTTGCGCTTTATTGTAAAATATTCTCTTAAATCAAATGCAAAAAATAGCTTTGTCCTTTTTAGCTCTTCTAGTGTGTATAAATACCGGAAGAAGTCAGGGCATTACATCAGGGAAGATATCGGGAGGTCTTCAATCGAATCTGAACTTCTTTATGAAGGATGAATCCATCAATGCCGCCAATACGCCGCAATACGAGTCTCAACTTTATGGAGCTGATAGTTGGTTGAATGTCAATTACACAACCAATGGCTTTGAGGCAGGCATACGACTTGACGTTTATAATAACTCATATCTCTTCAATCCCAACGGCGGCTCGTACACCGGCATCGGGATAGGCAATTGGTTTGTCGAAAAGCAAATCAACAAATTAAACGTTCGAGGTGGTTATATATATGACCAAATAGGATCCGGTATTATCTACCGAGCTTATGAAGAGAGACCTTTGGCCATCGACAATGCGCTGTTTGGTGTACGAGCTACGTATGAACTCAGCCCCAATTGGCGTATTAAGGGCTTTACCGGTCAACAAAAATTTCAGTTTGATCGCTATGGCGCCATTTTAAAAGGAGGTAGCATAGATGGCTTTATTGCCTTTGAAGACTCTACTAAGAAGTATAACCTAACTTTATCACCGGGTGCAGGCATTGTAGCCAGAACTTTTGACAATCAGACCATCGAGGGAATCAATAATGTCTTAAAATACTATGAGCCCATAGATAGCATTGCTTCATATAAGTCTAATACCTATGCCATGAGTATATACAACACTTTGAGCTATGGGCCTTTTACGCTATATACGGAAGCGGCATATAAGACGCCGGAAGTCATGATGTCGCCTACCGATTTCAGACATATAGGGCAGGATTCTTCAGCAGGTAAGTTTATCAAAAGAGCAGGTAATGTTCTCTATGGAAGCCTAAGTTATGCAGATCATGGACTGGGAATATCCATCGAAGGGAAGCGGACGCAAGACTTTTCCTTTAGAACAGATCCCAACGTTTTATTAAATAGAGGATTGGTCAACTATATTCCGGCAATGTCCAAAATCAATACCTACAGACTTACTTCGAGGTATAATCCTGCCATTCAATTTATGGGTGAATATGCCTTCCAGGCTGATGTGCAGTATAAGTTTAATAAAAAATGGAGCGCATTGGTCAATTACTCACACATTAACAATCTGGAAGACGTAAAGCTTTACAGAGAGGTGTATGCGGAGGTGACATTCAAACCCAATAGGAATAACAACTTTATCTTTGGTATGCAAAGACAAGTCTATAATCAGTTTGTATATGAAGGCAAAGTCGGTGCACCTGATGTTGAGACATACACCCCATTTGTCGAATACCTACATCGATTCAGTCGGAAGACGGCACTCCGTATCGAAGGATCTATGATGTCCACCAAGCAGGACTATGGTAGCTGGGTATATGGCTTAGCTGAGTTTTCGATAGCGCCCCACTGGAGCTTTGTCGTGTCTGACATGTATAACTACGACCATAATCCGGAAAAAACCAAAAAGGCCAATAATTATCCTTCTGTGATTGCTTTTTATACAAGGGGCAGTAACCGCTTTTCTTTGGGTTATATCAAGCAAGTTGAAGGAATTGTGTGTACCGGTGGAATATGTCGTTATGAACCGGCATTTAGCGGCGTAAAAGCTACCATTTCAACGACTTTTTAATTTTTGAACGTTATTATTTTTAATGAGAATTGGTTTGTAGAAGCCATTATTATAAAAAACAAAAAAATGAAATATTTAAACCATATATCCATCCTGGCACTGATGCTATTGATTTTTAATGGATGTAGTGAAACAGAAATAGTCGTTCCGCGTGTAGGCGAAATCGTTTCAGATCGGGTTGTTCTCATTGAGGACTTTACGGGTGTGAAATGTCCAAACTGTCCTAATGCCAGTCGTGAAATAGCTAATTTGTCAAAGAAGTATCCTAAAAATATTGTTGCAATAGCTTACCATACCAACTTCTTGGGCGACCCCATCACAAAAGAAGGATATAAGAGCAAGTATGATTTCCGGACACCTGAAGGCGAACTGCTCGAAACCGAAATGGGGAGCTATCTTGGCAAGCCGGCAGTTGCACTCAACAGGAAGTTATATAATGCACAGCAGGAATATTTGTTGACGAGCACTTCAGTTTTTGGAAATTTAGAAAATGAATTGCGCAGCATACCCAAGGTTAAAATATCTATGGATAAAAGCTATGATGCTGCAAGCCGTAAACTAACATTGAAGGTTGATGTCACACCTCAAGTAGCTGCCAATGGTGACTTCAGGCTTCATGCATGTATTACCGAAGACAAAATAATTGACTCTCAGGAAGATAATATAGTCTTTGTTAAAGATTACGAGCACAATCATGTCTTTAGAGCGATGCTGAGTGCACTGGAAGGAGATATATTGGGAAGTGCCTTGACTCCGGGATCTGATTTCAATAAGACATACGAATTTATACTACCTCCGGAAGCCGGATGGTGGGTAGCGGATAATTGTAATATTGTTGTATTTGTGACTGACCTTAGTCAGAAAGCATTTAATGTAGGTGCCGTATTGCAAGCTGCTGAAAAGAAAGTTGCGGAGTAAGAATTGCTTTGGCAATTGAAACGAATCGAGCATCGAGACATTCCTCATAATCTGCAATATTGGGTTTTAGAAACCTCTATTGCTAGTTCTGGCTTACAATTGCACCGGTATCTTTATTCGTAGCTCCACCTTTTCCCATGGAAATACAATCAGAGGGGTGGCATCATTTCAGTCATAGCAATCCCACCCTCTCTGATTAAGAGTATAGATAGTAAGGTGTTTAGTTTATGAAAAAACTAGAGTTTCCTCAATTCTTGAATAGCTTACTCACGAACCGTTTACTTTTATCTCCATTCATCACCTGAAGTGTATATGCTCCGACAGGCAAGCTTTCGGATGAGATTTGGAGTGTAGATTGTTCAATCTTGCCTTGTTTGATCAACCTGCCATACATGTCAGTCAAGGTGAATGTATAAGTATCACCAACTAACTGATCATCGATCTTCACATTAAAGCTATTACTGAAAGGATTTGGAAATAAAGTTACAGCCAGTGAAGATGGCTCATCTTTTGTACTGCTTGTTTCGTATTCTTCATAAATATATTCAGTCACAAAGGTGGATACTACATTGTTATTAGCATCATAAGAATAAGCATCTTTACGCAGGATATTATTC
>CAKUWM010000063.1 GCA_934699305.1 uncultured Saprospiraceae bacterium
CTAACACCCTGAGACTCAGTAATTGCCATTTTTATTTTCATACCATGTTCAAGATAGCGTAGGCATTCAATCATTTCCTGATCTTCTAAAATACTATTGGGTAGAAGGTCAATTTTATTTAATGCAGATGCTCTATAGCCGTAAATACCGATATGTCGATAGAAGATCTTTTTACTTTGTTCATTCCTTCTGTATGGAATTGGGCTTCGTGAAAAATAAAGTGCTTCACCTTTAGATGTCGTCACTACCTTAACAATATTGGGATTGACTATTTGGGCATCTTCGGTGATGAGTGTCATTGGAGATACAATATCTATTTCTTCAGTGACATCTTCTTTAAAAATATCAATTAAGGACCTAAGTATGGAGCTTTGAACAAAGGGCTCATCCCCTTGAACATTGAAAATGATTGGAAAATCTAAGGTTTTGGCAATTTCACTTATTCTGGATGTTCCATTTTCATGATCATATTTACTCATATATGCAATACCGCCATTCTGAGTTATTTCAGAATAAATATCTATATGATTGCAAACTACGCCCACATGGTCAAAAAGCCCTGTTGCTTTCATATTATCATGAACATGAAGAATTATTGACTTACCACCGATTTTTTGTAGTAATTTGCCCGGAAAGCGTGTGGATTCAAGTCGAGCAGGAATCAATGCGGCTATTTTCATATTTTTATAAATCTTAATCAACTCTTTGCAATATATCGATAATATTGTTAAAAACGGGTTTACATTCCCGGAGAAAAGTTGGAATAGGAAGCCAAACTCCATCATCAATGTCTTCTTCGCGTTGGACTTTTACAGGTTGTTTGTGTGTTTTCATTTTAAACCAAATGGTTTTTTTTAAATAATAATTTCCATTTTTTTGGGTTTTAAACAAGTGAAATGTCTCACCTATTTCACCTATAAGTTCTAATCCTGAAATACCGGTTTCCTCTTCAACTTCGCGAATAGCTGTCTTCTCGATATTTTCACCCGGGTCTTGTTTTCCTTTAGGTAAGTCCCAAAAACCTCTTCTATATATAAAGAGAACTTCATTTAGTTCGTTGAATACCACACCTCCACCGGCATATATGACTTTTATCTCAGACTTTAAATCTTTTAAAATATTTTCAGGCTGATGAGCAAATATATAAATAGCATCAAAAGAGTAGGGTGGTTCACACAATTTGATCATTTGGTGCAATGATGCTGATTTGCCAAGATAGGGGATGATGAGGGTTTTATTACTAGGATTACGGATATTAGTAACCAATTCACTTTTAAGTAGAGTTACAGGTATCTCGTTGATATAAATTTTATACATTTGATGTTAATTCCAAAATTATGGTTGACTATAAAACAAAAATAGCGCAAAAGCTCCTGCAAATTAACGCAATTAATCTTAATTATGATGAGCCTTTCACGTGGGCATCTGGAATAAAATCTCCAATTTATTGTGATAACAGAAAGAGTCTAAGTGATATTGAGACACGGAATTTAATTTGTCAAGGATTTGTGGAGGCTTCCAAAGGATTTGCTTCATTTGATGTTGTCGCCGGTGTTGCAACGGGTGGTATCGCCCATGGTATGTTGTTGGCGGATCGATTAGAAGTGCCATTTGTATATGTCAGGACTTCAGCCAAGTCGCACGGATTAAAGAATGCTGTTGAGGGTCACCTGTCAGTTGGTCAACGTGTTTTAGTAGTGGAAGACTTGATCTCTACCGGCGGGAGTAGCTATCAGGCAATAGAGTCGCTTAATGAGGCTGGAGCAAAAGTGATTGGGATGGTGGCAATATTTTCTTATGGTTTCGATGAGTCTAAAGATTTATTTGCAAGACACCAGATTCCGGTTGCAACCCTATCAAATTATGATGTTTTAATAGAAGTTGCAAAGGATGCCCACATGATTCGGGTAGATCAAGTTAAAGGTTTGAAGGAATGGAAGAGAGATCCCAAATCCTGGAGACAATAGTTTGGATTGGGAATAAAAATTGTATTACCTTCGTAAACTTTTTTTTAAAAACAGATTAATATTATAGATTATGTCTGAAGTACAACAGTCTGATCACCTTAATTTTTTATTTAGTTATATGAATAATGCCTCTCCAACGGGTTTTGAAATGGAAGGTCAAAAAATATGGACTAATTATATTTCACCATTTGTTGATGAAATCAGGTCAGATTATTACGGAACAGCCTATGGCATAATCAATCCGGATCATCCATATAAAGTTGTCGTAGAAGCTCATGCAGATGAAATATCATGGTTTGTCAATTATATCAATGATGATGGATTTATTTATGTCATTCGGAATGGAGGCTCAGATCATATCATTGCCCCTTCTATGCGCGTTAATATACATACACCCGGTGGGATTGTAAAGGGAGTCTTTGGCTGGCCTGCTATTCATACAAGAAGAGGGAAGAATCTGGATATGGCTCCGGCATTGGACAATATTTGTATTGATATTGGAGCAGGCTCTAAAGCTGAGGTTTTAGAAAGAGGTATTCATGTCGGATGTGTAGTTACCTACCAAGATGAATTTTCAGAACTTGGGAGTAAATATTATTGTGGTCGTGCTTTAGATAATCGGATGGGAGGATATTGTATCGCTCAGGTGGCGCGACTTATTGCATCCCATAAAATAGACATTCCATTTGGCCTTTATTTTGTCAATTCGGTTCAAGAAGAAATTGGTTTAAGAGGGGCAGAGATGATAGCAAATACAATAAAACCCAATGTCGCCATCGTTACTGATGTAACGCATGATACCCGCACACCTATGATTAATAAGGTTGAGCAAGGAGATGTGGCCAGTGGCGCAGGACCTGCATTGACTTATGCTCCTTCCATTCATAATAAACTCCAGGCTATCGTCATAGAAGCGGCAAAAGAGGCGGGAATACCAATTCAACTTTCAGCTGCCTCACGAAGTACAGGTACGGATACGGATGCATTTGCTTATTCTAATGGAGGAATACCAAGTACTCTCATATCTTTGCCATTGAGGTATATGCATACCACAGTAGAAATGGCACATAAAGATGATATCGAAAATATTATTCAACTTATTTATAAAACCATTTTACGATTGGATCCGTTATTTGATTATAAGTATTTTTGATAAAATTGGAAAAATAGAAATCTTTATTATTGACGTTGGTTACGCGCATTCCGGAGTTAATGTGATTTTATAAAGCTTTATGATAGGTGAATCCATATTCTTCTTAAAGGCAAAGTGTTGTCCGTAAAAAATATATTGCCAACTTTTTACTGTGATGAAACCCAAATAGTCACGAAAAAAATAAATCCCCATGATATTGGTATTCAGCTTGTTGTGATTTGGTTAGATGTAATGTGTTAGCTTTTAAGCGAACGCAACACATAATCTTCCGGTTTTTTACGTTTCCATCTTTTATGGCTCCATAGCCAAAAAGGCGGATTTTCCCTGATGTCATTTTCTAAAAGATGGGTTATATCCTCTGTAATCTTTCCTTCGTCCATCTTTGATGGATCTTTACAAACCTCTATCAAATTCAATGTGTAATATCCTCTTTTAACTTTTAAAATCTGACCATAATAGACGGGCATATTATATTTATGGGCATATTTTTCGACACCAAGCAAAATGCCGGTTTCCTGATTGAGAAATTGCATCCAGTATGCATTATAAGCGTTGCTGGGCGATTGATCAAATCCGAAAATAGTAGCTGTTATTTGATCTTTATTATGATTTAGAAAATGACCGATTTGTTTTGTTGGTATCAACTTTAGACCATTCTTTCCTCTGGTCTCTTTCATTTTATCATCAAAAAATTTATTGTTTAATGGGCTGTAGATAGCCACGGTTTGAAAAGGTATAAATTCGCTTATGGTAATGGCAAACAATTCCCAGTTATTGTAATGGCCTCCTGCAATGATTACATTTTTACCCTCTTTGAAGGAATCATTTATATTGCCTAAATTTCCCATTTTCATGTGTTTGAGAGCATCCTCTTTCGAAATGGTAAAATACTTTAGGCTCTCGACGATCAGGTCACAAAAGTGCTTATAAAAAGCTCTAACAATAAAATTTTTCTCTTTCTCGGACTTTTCTGGAAAAGAACGATATATATTCCCTTTAATTACTTTTTTTCTATATCCGGTATAGTAGAAAATAGGAAATAGAAGATCTGATATCAGATACAATACCCGCATGGGTAAAAGTGATATGGGTATAAGGAAACAGTAATATAATAAACCGGTTAACAGATGCATGTTCTGGTCTATTAATGTTCCATTTTTATTAAGGTTTCCATCATATTTTCTTGATCAATATTGAGTATGGAATCCAAGGCATTGTCAATAAGTGAGCTAATTACTTTTATATCGGTGACTACTTTGACAAATTCAGTAGAATCAGCGCAATTGGCTTGTTGGTGATCAACCTTTTGTATTAAATCGATGATGGGATCTAATTCTCGTCTTTTTCTATTTATTATAATTTGCCTAAATACAGTTAGCATGTCTTTTTCAGCAAAATAGTAATCTTTTCGACCGGAAGTATTTTGACATTTATACACCAATCCCCATTCTACCAATTCTCTTAAATGTGTATTTACTCCACCACTTGAAATTTCAAGCTCCTCAATAATACATGGCGCACTTAAAGGTTTTGGACTAATGATTAATAAGGCGTGTACCTGAGCCATACTCTTACATATCCCCCAAAAACCACTTATACGACCCCAATTTTCGATGAATTCCTTTTTAGTTGCTAAAAACTCTGAACTACACCCCATCCTCCGATTTTTTAATTATTACAACTGTATTATTGGTAATTTAACGATTGTTGCTTCAAAAAGTTTATTGTTTATTTCTATATGAATTTGCGTTCCCGGCTTTGAATGCGATGTTTTGACGTATCCAAGTCCAATGGGGTATCCAAGCGATGGCGACATCGTTCCTGAAGTGACGACACCTATTTCTTCACCTTCTGATGTTAAGATACGATATCCATGACGTGGAACTCGTCTGTCTTTCAACTCAAAACCAATTAATTTTCTGGATAACCCTTCAGCTTTCTGGGCTTCAAATAGTTCGGAGGAGTTGAATTTACCTTTTTTTAACTTGGTTATCCATCCTAATCCTGCTTCCAAAGGAGATGTCGTTTCGTCAATATCATTTCCATACAAGCAGAATCCCATTTCCATTCGAAGAGTATCTCTCGCTCCCAATCCTGCAGGCATTATTCCGTATTCTTTACCTTCCTCCATCAGTTTATCCCACAATAATTCAACGTCTTCATTTTTGCAATAAAGTTCAAACCCTCCGGAACCGGTATATCCTGTCGCTGATACTATGACTTCATTAATGCCGGCAACTGTTCCGATTTTAAAGTGATAATACGGAATTTCAGAAAGATTAATATTGGTTAGTTTTTGTAAAGTGTCTATTGCCTTAGGCCCTTGTAAAGCTAATAAAGCAGTTGCATCCGATTGGTTCTCTATATACACATCCACATTTTTAAAAGATTGTATCCACTCCCAATCTTTTGCCATGTTCCCTGCATTGACCACCAACAAATAGTTTTTAACTCCGTCCTTATCTTCCATGCGATATACCAGCAAATCATCTACAATTCCGCCATTGGTATTGGGAAAACATGAATATTGAATACTTCCGGACTGGAGTGCACTTACATCATTGGAAGTAATCTTTTGTAAAAGAGCTTCTGCATCCTTCCCGGATACCCAAAATTCACCCATGTGGCTTACATCAAATAATCCCACACCCTGTCGAACAGCTAAATGCTCATCAATGATGCTTTTGTAGGAAATTGGCATGTTATAACCTGCAAATTCAGCCATTTTGGCTCCTAATCCTATATGCTTGGAAGTAAGAGGAGTTTCTTTCATGTTATGTTTATTTTATTTAATGTTTATTTTTAATATTTTATCACCACGATTGATTTTATTGACAACATCCTGACCTGAAATGACCCTTCCAAAGATAGTGTATCTTCCATCTAAATGAGGTGTTGCTGAGGAAGTTATAAAAAATTGTGCGGATTCTGTATCAGGTCCAGCAGAAGCCATGCCTACCATTCCCGGTCTGTCATAATATATGTGACTATATTCCGATCTTATTGTATAATTCAATGCACCAAATCCGTCACCTCTATTACATCCATTTTGAATAACAAAATTAGGCACAACTCGGTGAAATGCTTTCCCATTGAAGTAATTGCGCTTGAGCAACTCAACCCAATTAGCCACAGTCATTGGTGCGGTTGTGGGCAAAAGCTCGATCTTTATAACTCCTTTACTCGTATGAATATCACAGGTTGTACTATCTGTAACATTATTCAATACAGCCCAATCCATCATTCTGAAACCCTTATTGGGCGCTGGTCGATAAGGCTGCCCACTCCAATATGATACCGTCTTTGATAATTCATTATATGCTTCTACATTTTCAGGAAGCTTTTGTTTTCTCATAGCAATTCTAAATATTGAATCACTTGGATAAAAGGTTTTCAAATTTAGTTCTGGATCCCTTAAAACCATGGCTGCTGTCGAAACTAACCCAACATCTTTTGACAGGATTCCGTCCATCAAATAGGAGAATATAAGTCTTTTATATGGTATAAAATTGGATTTGTAAACTTTTGGGAAATAGGGATTTGACAATATTTTGCCAAAACATTCTAGTCCAGTAACCTGCATGATTTTATCAGGCGCTTTTTCAGTTACACTTCTGATAAAGACAAAGTTGGTTACATCATAAGATAATGCCATCACAATATCTGTCTTGCGATAAATATCAGATACTTTAAGCAAGCTATCTTTCAAAATATCATTGATTGTTGATTTTGTTACAGAGAATGTATATGGAGTATGTTTATTGGCGGCTGCCAGCAATTCAATGTGTGCAGCTTTGTTGGTTGATGTATTAAGATAATAATCCAAATATTTTTTTGAATCTTCAGGATTCCCGTTGTCAATGAGATAATTTGCCGCTGATCTTGCAATATTGAAATTATTATCCTGTAAATATTGAAACGCAATGGTGTCGGCTTCTGCGTATGAGAAAGTATTTAAATTATTGATTAAAATATATCTTATTGCTTGATCCGGGGATTTGGCTAATTCGCTTTGAATGAAATTAAAGACCTTTTCAGTTTTAGTCTTTGATATTGCTGCAGACAATGCTTTTCTTATATCTAAATTTCTTTCGTTATTAAAGGTATGAATAAGAGTATCAATTTGATTTTTTAAATCAATACCTTTCGCTTTTGTCAGGTAATTAGAAGCATAAAGCCTGGCTTCATGTGAATAATTGGGCTGTCTAATAATCTGTAAACAAGTATTGGTACCTTCCGGCACTGACAAATTCCGGATTGCAAATTGATATAATGCCCTTGTCTGCCCCGTAACCAAAATGCTATCACTTGGAAGATAAGATTTAACTCCGGCAATTAGCTTTAAGGTCTCGATGCTTCCACATTTGCCCAAGGATTCCAAAATAGTCGCATTGAAGAGTTGATTGTTGTTAAGGCTGTCAAATTTTACAAATGCTTGCGTAAGATATGGCTCAGCTTTTATACTTTTTTGTTGACCTAAACTATATGCTGCACCTATTCTGACGTTCTCGTCAATATCCTTTAATAATGGGGCAATTGAATCTATAATCGTTGTGTCTCTCCAAGAGGCAAAAGCATTCACAGCAATATATCGCACAGTTGGATTCTTATGGTGGAAATAAGAAAGTAAAGAATCCCTGGATTGATTGTATCCGGCTTCAAAGGCCTGTTGAATTTCCTTGTCTTCTAAATCTAAGGCAAAGTCAAGATTAGATTTAGGTTTATTTGGTATACATGCACTGATACCAATGGTAATCACTGAAACCCAGAAATAAAATAATTTTTTCATGTACTATTATTGCTTTTCTGTAGAAAAAGTCAAAGCTCTCAGAAATTTATGCAAATATACTATTATACGAATTGTAATTTTAAAATAGAATAATATTTTAGAACTTTACAATTGTAAATGGAGATTTACCTATAAAAGTAAACTTTTAATATTTTATATAATATAGATAAATATATACGTATTATTGTGTAAATTAAATAATTACAAAATTTTTCAATATAAATATAATGATTTTTTTACTATCACGACAATATCTGGAATGTTATCAAACTTACCAAGTAAGCTAATAATGTATAGCCTACAAGTTGGATAATTGGCCATTTCCAGCCATTTGTTTCCTTTTTAACTACTGCGACAGTGCTCAAACATTGTAAAGCAAACATATAAAACATGATTAAAGAAGCTGATGTGGCGACATTAAATATTTTTTGCCCTGTTTGGGGATTGACTTGTTTGCTTAACAGTACGGAAAGTCGTTCAGTATCTTCGTCATCATCTTGAGAGCTATATATTGTTGCCAAAGTTCCTACAAAAACTTCACGGGCAGCAAAAGAAGTTATGAGTGATATACCAATCTTCCAGTCAAACCCAAGAGGTCTTATCACCGGTTCTATATATTGTCCGGCAATGCCAGCAAATGAGTTTTCCAATAACACAGATGATTCTGACTGATGCTGAACCAAGCTGGGATTGGATTTTACTTCAGTTTTATATGCTTCTAATGCGGCTTCTCTTCTTTTTTCCGGACCATAGCTTGTTAAAAACCACAATGCTATGCTTATAAGAAAAATTACTTTTCCCGCTTCAGTAATAAATGCTTTTACTTTATCCCATACATTAAAAGCGACATTTTTTGCGATAGGCATCCGATAATTTGGTAATTCCAACATTAATTGGCTTTTTTCCTTGGACTTTATAATTTTACTCAATACGAAAGCCGCAAATAGTGCTGCTAGTGTACTAAAAATATAAATTCCTAAAAAGGCTAACCCCCGAGCATTGATGATTCCAAAATAAAGATTTGCAGGAATAATAAAAACAATGAGTAGTGAATAAACTGGAAGCCTTGCTGAGCAACTTATCATTGGAGTAACCAAAATTGTAATTAACCTTTCCTTCCAATTGCTGATAGTACGGGTACTCATTATGGCGGGTATAGCACATGCACCTCCTGATATTAGTGCTATGGTGCTTCTTCCATTTAATCCAAATTTGCGCATCCAAAAGTCAAATAAATAAACAACCCTGCTCATGTATCCCGACTCTTCCATTATAGAGATAAACAGAAATAAAAAGAAAATTTGTGGGACAAAAACGATGATACCGCTTAAACCGGGTAAAACACCGTTGGTCAGTAGTTCCCTAAACCAGGTCTCAGGCAAATATGTTCCGGCAATTTCTCCAAAAAAGACAAAGCCCCTCTCCAATAAATTCATGGGTACTTCAGCCCAGGAAAAAATGGACTGGAATATCAAAAACATGATGGCGGAAAAAATAATCATCCCATAAAATGGATGTATTAATATTTTATCAATACGATTTTGGATGGGTGGAATATGCTGACTTCCATCTTTTAATTGATGAATTAAACCAGCTATTTCATCATACCGCGCCATGGTGTCCTGTACCTCGGCTCGTAAAACAGCCGATGAATTATTTTCTTTTTCGTTTTTTAAGACTTCCAAAAAATACGAATATTGCACTTTTTTATCGGAATCAACGGGTAAGCCAAGTGCAATTAATTCATCTTTGTATGTTTTGGAATCATTATTCAAATTAGATTTCGATTCTTCGGACAAAAGGAGTGTCTGTAAAGCCAATTTTAGTTCCGGCAATCCCGACCCTGATCGGCTACTAAATTGAAGGACTTGACTATTAAAATGAGCTGATAATAATGTAATTTTTTCTTGATCGACCTTATGAATGTCTTCCATAGATAGGGCAATGATCATCGGAAAGCCAAGATCCTTTAGCTGACTTGCCAACAGCAATTGCTTGTCGATCTGATCGGGATTAATGACATAGCATATCAGGTCAGGGTGGCAGTCGTTATTTTTATCAAGAATTATGTTGGTAAATATCCTTTCATCAAGGGTAATGGCGTGCATACTATATGTGCCAGGCAGGTCAATGATAGTTTGGCTTTCACCATTAGGCATAAATAACTTACCAGATTTTTTATCAACAGTGACTCCGGGAAAATTAGCGATTTTTTGATTCATACCGGTTAAAGCGTTGAATAGACTGGATTTGCCACTATTCGGATTGCCGGCTAAACATATTGTAAATTGTTTAATCATTTATTTCTAATTTTTTGACAACGATAGAGCTAGCTTCGTTGTCATTTAAACCTATTTTTAATTTGCCTATGATCAGAAAATATACCTTTTTACGGTGGTTGGCATTTAATATATAGACTTCAGATTGTGGAAAAAGCCCCATACTAATCAGTTTAGCTGCTATTGAATCATCATCGTAAGATAGTATTTGACAGAAATCACCAGAATGTAATTTACTCAATTTTAAAATCATATTTGTCTGCACATTTTTAATTCAAAAGGTTGAATTTGACTTAAATTTTAATCCTGAAATCAGTAGTAAAGGTTTGGGAAAACCGTATAGTGCTGATTATGAGGGATGTCCCGATGTACGAATCGAATCAATGGTTTCAGTAAACCATTGATTAAGAGTCGTAAAACGATTCCGCTTTGTCTTATGCGGAGTGTGGGTTTAAGCGATTTGCCCATTATAATTTTGATAAGCAATATTTATTAATTTTACTATTTTTTATTTAGATTAATTCTAAGTTGAAATATTTGGCAAAAAAAAGTGAGTCGCCGCAACAACTCACTACGAATAATGAACAAATCCAAAATTACTCTTTATAAGATATACATGTATAAATGATCACTTAATTACAATTTTTCTACTTTATGTATTTCAACACCCTTTTGTGTAAAAGTCTTCACAAGATACACACCGGAGGGATAATTTCCAAGGTTTATTTCAATTTTATTTTGATTAATTCGATCCAAAGTAATAATATTTTGACCTGTAATAGAGTAAATATAACAGGATAGGATGTTATTATCCTTATTTTCACTTGCTAACCAAATTTTTCCATTTGTTGGATTGGGGAAAACGTTGATGACTTTATTAGTATTATCCACCAACTTTTTTTGAACTTTGATTGGGAAATAGAAAGTTTGTGGTGCTGTCCGTAGTTCAAGACAATTATCATCTGTCAAGAGTGTGGCATCATTTAATTGAACACGTGCAAAAATAGTTCCGTCATCATCTCTAAATCCATCTAATTCATCATCTACGATGCCTTTTATGACAGCAATATCACCATATCCGGCTACACCCTTGCCACTTAATCTTCCTGAGCCCAGGTCAATATTTCTGACCGTTGGTTTTTTTGCCATTTGAAGCATCTTGTCTCCTTCTGACAGCCAATTATCTTCATTAAATTTAGCACTTAAGCTAGAATCATTGAATGCTTCACTAAAGTTAAAACTAACCGTGAAGCCATTTAAATTAAGAACAGGTAAGCTTTGATCGCCTATCGAAAGTGTCATAACTATTGAGTCGCCAGGTTCATACGATGCTTTATCGCTTCTCAAATCAAAGGGAAGGAAATCACTGTTTACCCCTTTGTTCACCCATATTCCATGGAGATTACGATAATAATTATTCATCATTACTGTATCTTGTGCTAGGATCAAACCATCTCCGTCTCCATCTCCATACTTAAGGTTGGTATTATTGGAAGAAATGTCCCAGTTTTCGGCATTTTGACCAATCCAATAATCATTGGGAGGGTTATTTCTTGAAGCTCCACTTTGTCCGACAAAGGGTGCAATAAAGGTTAAAACTCTCATG
>CAKUWM010000064.1 GCA_934699305.1 uncultured Saprospiraceae bacterium
TAGTAGGAGTTGGCTTCAAATTAGACTTTTCTGATACATGGAGTATTAATGCCGAATTATCTTCAAGACAAGCATTTACCGACTATTTGGACGACACCCATGGCAACTATGCCGACAATTTTCAAATTGCCTATGAACGAGGAGCAGACGCGGCTTACCTTGCCGACCCATCTATACTTATCCCGGGATTCAATGACACAAAAATAGGTCAGGAAGGAAGACAAAGAGGAGATCGTTTTACTTACGACGGATATGCAACCTTCACCGTCGGTCTGATGTACTACTTTGCCCGCGTCCCGTGCCCTGAAATCATAAAACATTAATATTAAAGACGAATACTTCTCTTTCTGGCTTTCGGATGTCAATAAGTTTGAGAAAAAGTTAGCACAAAAAGAGAAATATTCGACCTTTTGCCTTACATTTGTCGTTGCGATTAAATTAATCTATTAATATAACGTAAGCAATATCCAGTTAATTTGTATTATTTTTAAAAAAACAGTATAAATAATTAGATTTTGTTTAAAGTAATTAACATTTACTATCGAAACAATCTTGACACTGTGGTAGGACAAATAGTTGACAAAGCTTTTCGCGTCGCCAATCTGTTAAAGAGGCCTCTAAAAGATCCTTTATTCACCCAGAGGGAAGTGCTTTCCCAATTGATGATTAAATCACAACACACTGCATTCGGTATTCATCACCGTTTTTCATCCATCTTATATGGAGATAATCTCATTGAAGATTTTAGGAATTCTGTTCCCATCTTTGATTACGACAAGATTTTTGATGAATGGTGGCATCGACTTTTAGAATGTGAACCAAATGTGACTTGGCCCGGTCGCGTTCGCAATTTTGCTCTAAGTTCCGGCACATCAGGTTCGGCATCTAAATACATCCCGGTAACACGCGATATGCAAAGGAGCATGAGAAAAGCAGGATTGAGATTATTTATGAATATGCCCAACTTCAACATTGACTCATCAATGTTTGCTAAGGCGATGCTGATGATAGGCGGCTCTGCAACACTTTCAGAGAAATACGACTATAAAATGGGTGATTTAAGTGGTATCAATGGTGCTTCTCCCCCATTTTGGATTCGCTCCTATTATAAGCCGGGTACAGAAATTGCAAGGATTAAAGATTGGAATGAACGTACCAAGGTTATTGTGGAAAACGCGCCCAAGTGGGATGTAGGCTATTTAACGGGAATTCCTTCCTGGGTGCACATGACCTTAAAGGCGATAATTGACCATTACCAGTTAGACTCCATACACGACTTATGGCCTAATTTAAGTGTATTTGTGACGGGAGGCGTCAATTACCAACCATATGATGCGGGTTTTCAGGAATTATACTCCAAAAAAGTCATTACCTTAGATAGTTACCTGGCATCAGAAGGATTTATTGGATTTCAATCCAGAAAAGAAACCTCAGCAATGAGACTTATTTTGGATAATGGAATATTCATGGAATTCGTACCATTTAATGAAGATAATTTTGATGATGATGGCAATATACTTCCATCCGCTCAAAGTCTTCTAATTCACGAAGTTGATACAGATACAGATTATGCCCTTATTATTTCTACCAATAGTGGCGCATGGCGCTATGTAATTGGAGATTTAATCAGGTTTTCAGATGTCAGACAACAAGAAATACATATTGTCGGTCGAACGAAACACTTTTTGAGTATTTGTGGAGAACACCTTTCTGTAGATAACATGACTACAGGCGTCCTCCAAGTTCAAAAAGAATTAAATGTCGCTATTAATGAGTTTACGGTTTCAGCTATAGAATTAGGCACTTCTTTTGGCCACAAATGGTATCTTGCCGCTGATGAAAAGCTCGATAAACATAAGGCTAAGCTTATACTTGATGCCAAGTTGGCAGAAATCAATGATGACTATGCCACCGAAAGAAATGCAGGCGTCCTCAAAGAACCTTTAATAGAATTGATTCCTACGCAATGGTTTTATGACTATATGGAAAGACAAGGCAAATTAACCGGTCAAACAAAATTCCCAAGAGTTATCAAACATCAAGCCTGGAACAATTGGGAAGATTATATCCGAGAAAAAATGATAGTATATTCACCTCAGTAGGAGTTTTGTTGTTTTAATTACCTTTCTATTTACTTAAATTTTATTTCACACAGGGACATTCTTTTTAATTTAATACAAGCATCATGACCTCTGATTTTGCACTGAATACCTTATTGATTATCACCGCTATCTTAGTGGTGATAGAAGCTGTATTTTCAGCCCTGCAAGGGAGAAATTTTTATTCGGTAAAAGACACATTTTATAACTTTTACCTCATGATTTTGAATACTGGTTTAGCTTTTTTAATGTTGGGTATTTCATTAAAGGTATTGGAATTCTTTTATTCACATAGTTTGAACCTCCCCATGAATACTATCATTTATTGGGTTTTACTTTTTATAATACTCGATTTTACATATTATATCTTACATCTGGTGGATCACTATAGCCGCTTTTTCTGGGCTGTTCATGTCACACATCACAGCTCTGAACTGTTCAACCTAACTACAGGCTTTCGGTCGTCAGTTTTACAGCCCTTATATCGGTTTATTTACTTTATTCCTCTTGCATTGGTCGGTTTTAAGCCAATAGATATATTATTTGCACACGCCATTTGTCAGACATGGGGAGTTTTTGTACATACCCGATACGTCGGCAAGCTACCCGGCTGGATTGAATATATTTTTGTCACACCAACTCATCATAGGATTCATCATGCTTCTAATATACCTTACCTCGATAAAAATATGGGCATGCTACTCATAATCTGGGATAGAATGTTTGGAACATTTCAAGAGGAATTGGAAGGTGAAAAATTAAAATATGGGCTGACTCATGACATTGAGAACCTAAATCCGGTTACGGTCATCGATCACGAATGGGTTTCATTATGGCATGATATTAAGAAGACCAAAAATTGGAAAGAAAAACTGAAATACATCTTTTACCCTCCGGGATGGAGCCATGATGGCAGCACTATGACCAGTAATCAATTGAGAAGAAATCAGTATCACACCGAAGGATAAAACATACAAATACCTTTTCTATTTAATACCGATTTGGCTTTTAATATGAACCAATTAATATAATAGACATATTGGTCTATTTATAAGTATCAGTGGTATTACGATTGTAAAACAATAAAATAGTTGGTCTAATTTTTTGTTACAATTCGTATAATATATGACAAATAAGTATATGAAATAATAACATTTTAAAAACTATTCTTATCTTTCCACTTTAAACAAACATTATTTTGACATGGAAATAGGATTTCAACATTTACATTCATTTTTAGCTTACATTTTACTCGCCGTCCTCATCATTGCAGTCTTAGTCAAGGGGCTTGCGTACTTTCAAGGAAAACCTTATGGCGAAACCAATCGAAAACTATCTTTGTACGCTTTGATAGCTACACATTTACAGGTTTTAATAGGCTTAGTACTTTATTTCTTGTCACCTCTCGGTTTTTCAGCCATGTCGGGTGAAGCTATGAAAGTTAGTGAATCAAGATTTTACTTTTTGGAACATCCGCTTATGATGGTATTGGCTGTGATTTTAATTACCATCGGCTACAGCAAGTCCAAAAAAGCAACTGATAGTAAAAAGAAGTTTAAAGTAATGCTTGGCTTTTACAGCATTGCACTAATATTTATACTTTCAAGAATTCCTTGGGATAGGTGGTTTAGCTGATAAATATCATAAGAATAAACAAATATCCATTTTTGGTATTTATTCAATAATTGCTTCCTTAAATACGTAGAAAATGGCAGAGCATACCGTTTTAGAAATACCAGATATATCTGAAATTGCGGAAAATCTTAAAATCGGGATAATCCATACTGAATGGAATCCTGATATCGTACAAACAATGTTGGAAAGTGCGGTAAAAACATTAGCAATTGCAGGTCTCCAAATGAATCAATTGAATCAAATTGTTGTTCCCGGAGCATTTGAGTTACCATTAGGCGCTAAATTACTGTTAGAAAGCGGCAAACATGATGCGATCATCTGCCTTGGGTGTGTCATCAAAGGCGAGACAAGCCATGACCAACACATCAATCGAGCCGTATCCGGAGGACTGATGCAATTAGGTATAATGAGTGACATTCCGGTTATCTTTGGCGTTCTAACTCCAAACAATGTAGAACAAGCTAAAGAACGCTCTAATGGAATCAAAGAAGATAAAGGGAAAGAAGCAGCCATTACTGCTCTTAAAATGATACTTTTGAAACATACTTTGTCAAAACAAAAAAAGAAAATCGGCTACGCTTGATGTTTTACTATTCATTAGCTTGACATTAGTGACTCAAAAGTAATCTTTATACCTTGATTCTCTTCAAAGACTAAGATGTCACTGAAGTATTCTTTTTAAACTTAGTATATATAACAAATTCAATATTATACATATTATGACGATATTTAATAAGCATGTAATTAAATGGTCGAATGCCATCTCACATTCAGCGTTTAAGCCTTTATTAGTGAGCCTTTTATTCATACAATATCAAACTGTTATGGCTCAAAATGATTATTGGCAACAACATGCTGAATACAACATTGCGGTTACATTAGATGCGGCCAGGCACACACTCACAGGCAGTGAAATCGTAGCATATACCAACAATTCGCCGGACACCTTATATCAAGTGTATTATCACTTATACTTTAATGCCTTCCAACCCAATAGCGGTATGGATATCAGAAGTCGAACCATAGCAGACCCGGACAGCAGGGTAATCGACCGCATTAACAAGCTTAAACCCGATGAAATTGGAAAATACGATATTCAATCTATCTCATGCAATGGATTACCTGTCAAAAACTTTACCATAATAGGTACAATTTTGTCGGTTGAACTAAACAAAGGTATTTTACCAGGCGAAACAGTTAGGTTAAATATGGATTATTCATGCCAAATTCCGGTGCAAATACGACGCACAGGTAGATACAATAAGGAAAATGTAGCGTATTCCATGTCACAATGGTATCCAAAAATGGCAGAATACGACCGTAATGGCTGGGCTACTGACCCCTATATCGGAAGAGAATTTTATGGCGTTTGGGGCAAATTTGATGTCTATTTAACGCTTCCGGATTCTTTTAAAGTAGCTGGGACAGGCAATATTGTCTCCCAGGAAACGAAGATTCAAAATCTTGGCAAAAAGAAAAAACCCATAAAAACGACAACTTATCACATACAAGCCGATAACGTTCATGATTTTATGTGGGCTGCTGATCCCCATTATCAAATAGATACACTTAAGGCCAATGAAGGCTTGAATCTTATTTTTGCATATAAAAAAGATTTGAAAACGATCCAAAACTGGAAAGAACTTCAACCTATTATGAAAGAAGCCATTTTATATGCATCAGAGAGATTTGGTCCTTATCCGTATAATCAGTTTTCCTTTATTCAGGGTGGCGATGGCGGCATGGAATACCCGATGTCCACTTTAATAATGGGTGAACTGAGTTTGCCGGGATTAGTGAGTGTCAGTGTCCATGAAATGATGCATTCTTGGTATCAGGGTGTCCTCGGCTTCAACGAATCACTATATGCCTGGATGGATGAAGGATTTACTTCGTATGCTGAAGAATTGGTGAAAGAGCATTTGAGATCTTTAAAAATGTTCCCGGGCTCAGTGTCTGATAACCCTTTTTTAAAGGATGGACAAGGATTAATCAACTTCACCAAATCCGGAAAAGCCGAACCTCTATCTATTCATGCAGATCACTTCACAACCAACGCAGCATATTCTGTAGCATCCTACGTCAAAGGCGCACTGTTTCTGTCGCAATTGGGATATGTTGTTGGGGAAGATGTTCTTCAGTCCGGACTGTACTTATTCTATCAAAATTGGAAATTTAAACATCCTACAGGACAGGATTTGATGCACATCATGGAACAACAATCGGGAATGGTACTCGATTGGTATTATCAATATATGATAAATACGACGATGCTCCCGGATTATGCTATCGATCAGGTCATGGCTTCTGAGCAAACTACCAAAATTAATTTGAGTAAGAAGTCACAAATGCCCATGCCCGTTGATTTAGTGATTACTATGAAGGATAATAGTACCCGTTATTACACGATTCCGGTGGATTTAATGCTCAAGGGTAAAAGTAAAGATAGTAAAATGGACGATATAAATGTGTTACCTTTCTGGACATGGACCAATCCGACTTATAGCTGTAATTTGGATATTCCCTTTCAAAATATTAAAAGTATTGAAATAGATCCAACGAAGAGAATGCTTGATAGTGATAGAAATAATAACACATGGGAAAGTAAATAAATTTTAGCTCAATCCCTGTTTCAAACTTTTCAGCAGATATTTCTATTGGAGGCATCAGTATATTTTGAGTGCAAATACATTATATTTGCTTTAAATAACAGGGATGATGAAAAAACTCAACTATGTAACATGGATGCTGATTGTTTTAGTCAGCATATCTTCTTGTAAAACGGGCGCTGTAGCCACAAAAAATGGCACTCAACCGAGCCATTCACCGGATGCCACGGCCACTCAACATAGACAACTCAATGATATTGCGTTAAATGGTAAAGTTTATTCAGCAATATGGCAACAAAATGCCGGTGAGTTTCGAGCGCTTTGCTATCAAGCATATAATGTAGCAACCCGATATTTAGACATGGAATTGACTAAAAACCATCAACGTCCACTTGCTATAATTACCGATGTGGATGAAACCTTTTTAGACAATTCCCCTTATGCAGTAACCCAAGCTAAATTAGGCAATGAATTTGATAATAAATCCTGGATGGAATGGACGGCTAAGGGCGATGCCATTGCATTTCCGGGTTCAGTGGACTTTTTTAACTACGCTGCCGGCAAGGGCGTAGAAGTTTTTTATATCACCAATCGTTCGACCAAGGAAATGGATGGCACAAGAAAGAACTTGCAAAACCTGGGATTTCCCTTTGCTGATGAAGTCCACCTGATGATGATGGATGGCACATCCGATAAAGAACCCAGAAGACTAGCAGTCCTTGAAAAATACGAAGTCGTCATGTATCTGGGCGATAATCTCAATGACTTTTCTAAAGTCTTTTACAAACTTTCTCAAGCCGATCGCAACCAAAGGACAGATGAACTTGCTTCAGAATTCGGATCCAAATTTATTGTTTTACCTAATTCGGGATACGGCAATTGGGAATCCGCTATTCCGGGGTATAATTCACACTCCACGCCAGCTCAGAAAGATTCCATTTTCTTAAATTCATTAAAAGGATATTGATAAACCCACATTCCGCATTAGACAGATGAACAATCGATTTACGACTCGTAATCAATGATTTATGGAATAAAATATTGGACTGTCGTAGTGACTATAACTTAGTTTGGTTGATTATATTACTTAAATCATTTCGATAATTTTTTCCTATCGGCAAAAGCTTAGATTGACCTTTCTCAATGACTTCAACCATATTGCCTACAATGGCATTTATTTTGTCTATTGATACTATGAAAGATCTATGAATACGGATAAATTTATCCATTGGGAGTTTTTCTTCAAGGCTTTTCATTGTCTGAAGCGTAATAATGCGCGTTTGTTCTGTTCTGATAATGACATAATCTTTCAGCCCTTCGATGTACAACATATCATCATAGTTGACTTTCAACAACTTTTTGTCCGCCTTGACAAACATATATTCCTGATTGACTGCCGGTTTTACCTCATAGCGTATTTCAGTTTTTGAACCCAACTCTTCTCTTGCTTTGGCAATGGTTTTATTGAATCGCTCTACAGAAACCGGTTTCAAAAGGTAATCCAATACATCTAACTCAAAGCCTTCCACCGCAAAATTAGGATAAGCCGTGCAGAATACCACAGCAGGAGGCTCTACGAGGGACTTTAAGAAGTCAATACCCGTCATCTCAGGCATTTGGATATCTAAAAACATCAAATCAACCCTTTCATTATCCAAAACTTCTCTTGCGTGAGATACACTCTCGCAGCGATCTACCAATCGAAGATCCGGGATTTGTTCGATATAGGTTTCAAGGATATCGAGCGCCAAAGGCTCATCATCAACAATTAATACATTTATCATAATTAAATATTTTGATTATCTAATAAAAGAGACAGGTCAACACAATAAATGTAGTCATCTTCTCTAATATTTATGGCATAATTATTGGGATAGACCAAATTAAGTCTTTCCTGTACATTTTTCAATCCGATTCCGCCTACCGGTTTCATGGATTGGCTATTGGATATCTTCATTCGTTTACTATTTTCTAAAATAAAATGGATTACTTGATTTTCTACCGTGATATCTAACCGAACGTGACCTTTTTCATTCTTTGCACCAATACCACCGTGTTTAAAGGCATTCTCAACATAGTTTATAAAAATCAAAGGGGCGATAAACTTATTTTCAAGTTCACCATGGACTTCCAATTCTATATCCATTTTATTACCTATACGCAGTCTTTCCAAGTCGAGATAATTGCGTAGATAATTAATTTCTTTATCGAGAGGCACTCTTTTTTCATTGCATTCATAAAGCATATAGCGCATCATTTCACTCAACTTGATGACCATAGTCGGCGCCATATCCGATTTTTTCAGTGTCAGCGCGTACAGGCTATTGAGGATATTAAATAAAAAATGAGGATTAATCTGTGATTTTAAAAACTTCAATTCAGTCTGGATCTGTTCCGTTTTTAATTCCTGTTTTTCACGTTCATTACGCACCCATTCAATGCTGATAACAAAAAGAGTAGAGGCAACAGCAATAAATAAATGCAGGAAAAAGTAAATAACCTGATTTCTATAAATCAAATTACTCTGCATACTTGAGAAGTCAGTATAAAGCCAAAATTCAAAGACAACCCTTGAAAAAGTTACCATAAGAACCAATATCAGCAGATACACTAAATAGACGGCTATCCTATTTTTACTGAGATATCGGGGAACCAATACCAATGTATTCAAATACACCAATACCATAAAAAAAGTAACCTGTGCAAACTGGGCAATGATAGTTATGCCGAGGTTAAAGCTTCCGTTTTCCAAAAAAATGAGTAATATAAGCAGCGTCAACCAAAAGGCAGTGTGATAGACTACCTTTGCTGTTAGGAACCGATATAAGGTATTAATTCGTTTTTTTACAATATCCTCCACTTATTCGATGGTCTGAGACTCAAAGATACTTCAATCCCATACTTCCTTTGCCATTAATAGATAAACAACCTTATAAACAAGACCAGAACAATTGATAAGCATACTATCTACATTATCATCCCATGCTTTACATTATTTAATCTTTGTCTTTGCTAAGGCCACTCCTTAATCTTTCATGGCGAATTAACTACTAAACAATTTATCTCCGGGTTTCCATTTATAGGCGCCATCATACTTACCGGGGACTGGCATATAGATAAAAGCTTTAGTAAGGCATTCTTCAGAGCTAAAGTATGCCAGCATCGTCAGCTGCTTCATCATCGTATAATAATGCTTAGGCGAGCCGATGAAGTCGAAGCCTTTGTCCTTCTCTTCCATTTCTTTTCTTTTCGGTTCATCCTTTTTATCTACTTCTTCATTAAATTTCTTGGCCACTTCTTCCAGTTTATTGAGAAGTTTTGTTCTTTCTTCAGGAGTAGCGCTCATAAAGGTCTTGCCGAAATCTTTGTTTGCTTCAACATCTATTTGCTTTATTCCTTCCATAAAAGCCTTTTGATGTTCCGGCCAATAACAATCTCTGACAACGACTTCCATCACTTTGGCCACATTAGCAGCCTTGGCACCCGGTGTATCGGTGGCGGGAATGATTGTCTCACCTATTTCGTTTAAGAGGGAAAGATCATTTTTAGAAAAACCAATATCTTTTCCTGTTGGCGCTTTGCACCCGCTTAAAAGAAATTCTCCTCCAATCATTGCTGCGCCTGTATATAATGCTATCCATTTTAATATTTCTCTTCTATCCATGATTAAAGGTATTATAAATTCATTTTTTTAAGTTCTTTTACAGCGAAATCTGCAGCCCGCGCTGTCAGTGCCATATAAGTCAATGAGGGATTGACACATGATGCTGATGTCATACAAGCTCCATCAGTGACAAAGACATTGGTCGCTTCCCACACTTGATTATTCCCATTCAGTACTGAAGTTTTCGGGTCTCTACCCATTCTGGCTGTTCCCATTTCATGAATGCCCATACCGGGTGCATAACCCCAATCATAATCATAGACATCCTTTACACCGGTAGCTTCCAGCATCTCTTTTGCATCGGCCATCATGTCTTTGCGCATGTTGTGTTCGTTTTCCTTCATTTCGACATCCATACGCAGGACGGGCAATCCCCATTTATCTTTTTTCTCCTTATCGAGTTTTATCGTATTCTCATGGTATGGCAACATTTCGCCGAAACCGGTTATACCAACATACCATTTGTTAGGTTGAAACTTAGCCTCTTTAAATTCTTTTCCAAGAAGTTCTGCTACCTCCACTCCCCTTCCACGTCCGGCACCACCTTGATATCCAAATCCTCTCAAATAGTTTCTCTTGTCATTATATACATTTCTAAAACGTGGAATATAAATACCCGTAGGTCTGCTTCCATACTCTATATATTCTTCATAACCTTCTACAGCACCACCGGCTCCACAGCGGAAATGGTGATCCATCACGTTATGACCTAATTGACCTGAAGTGCTTCCAAGACCTTCCGGCCATATATCGGTAGCAGAATTCATCAAAACCCATGTAGAATTGAAGGCTGAGGCGCACACGAATACTATTTTTGACTTAAATTCGTATGTTTGATTATTAATGGCATCCAAAACTTCCACTCCGGTAGCTTTCTTTTTATCCTTATCATAAAGAATTCGGGTCACTATCTTATTGACTTCAATACTGAGATTGCCTGTTGCCTTAGCTGCCGGCAATGTGGACGATTGAGTGCTGAAATAGGCACCATAAGGACATCCAAGCCAGCATTTATTTCGGTACTGACAATTCACTCTGTTTTGCTCCGGCTTTGGTTGAGTTATATTGGCACTCCGCCCAATAATCATGTGCCTTGAACCATTAAACTTCTTCTTTAAGTTGTTGGCAATATCTTTTTCTACAATATTCATTTCCATAGCAGGAAGAAACTCACTATCTGGCAAGACATCAAGCCCTTCATAAGAACCCTGGATACCTGCAAATTTCTCAACATAGCTATACCAAGGCGCCAGATCATCATAGCGGATAGGCCAGTCAACAGCTATGCCTTCCTTGGCATTTGCTTCAAAATCCCATTTGTTCCAACGATAGCTCTGTCTGCCCCATAACAACGACCTGCCCCCCAGATGGTATCCACGATACCAATCAAACCTCTTATCTTCGATATATGGCGACTCCAAGTCGTTACACCACATGTCTAATACCTTTTCATTCAGAGGATAATCTCTCTTCAATACGGGATGTGTCTCAATCATCTCACGCGTCCGCTGACCTCTGTATTCAAACATCCATGGGTCTTTATTTGCATTTACATAATCTTTGACATGCTCTATATTTCGTCCTCGTTCAAGCATCAACACCTTTAATCCTTTTTCTGCTAACTCCTTGTCTGCCCAGCCACCTGATATTCCCGAGCCGATGACGATAGCATCATACACATTATCCATTTATACTAT
>CAKUWM010000065.1 GCA_934699305.1 uncultured Saprospiraceae bacterium
CCTTCGTCTATTAAATCTTGTGGGGATGCGTTCGAAATTTGTCTGATATCAGATGTTAGAGCAAGTTTTTCATCTTGGGGCCGGTAAAAACCCAATAATGAGGATTCATCCTCCAAAGCTTTTAGGCTTAAGTGAGCCTTTTGACCCAAACCTTTTTCCGTTATTTGTACATTACCTCTTGAGGGATAATGAATGTAACCACCTTTTTTTAAATATGATTTTCCCCAAGCGATTCTGTTATTGATCAATATTTCCCCTGACTTTGTTTTTTCCTCCAACAATTCCTTTGGCAAATGGGAATAATATTTATCGATCAATCTTTTTTGCAGTTCTCTTGAATGTAGAATCTCTTTATTGGATAAAACCTCTAAAATAGGATTGAAAGTTTCGTGGAATTTTGGTATTTCTTGATTCATTTTTTTTACGGCCAGTTTGGACATTGCACATTACGGTACGGTTCGGGTATTAACGAAAAAAAGAGTGCTTAACCCTATCGCTCAACCTAAATACCGTATGGTTAAATTTAGGGAAAATTTTATTAGAATTGTTTTCTTCCCCGTTTATGACAATATGAAGTTGAAAATATCCCTGTTCTATTTTATGGAATAGAAGGCAGAACATTCCGATGGTTCCCGTTCAGTTTTTGGAGTGTTCGGGGAGATAAATGATGTCTAAATTTTTGCTCTTTCGTTGACAATCCACCCATTGTACCACCCATTGTACCACCCATTGTACCACCTATTGTACCACCTATTGTACTATAGCCGGATCCGTTCAACAGGAGTTTATCTCAGTTTTTATTGTTTATTTTGGTTTCGACGATTTTTCAATTTATTGTTGCTTTCCAAGTCCAACGGAACTCTGATTATTAGACATAGTTATTTCTGTCCGTTATCAACTGTTATTGCCAACTTATTTTTCTCTACTTGAATTTTGACACGTTTTCCTTCCTTGAACCCCACTTCTTCCAACCATCTTCCCTCAAGTCTAATTTCAGGCAGAGTAGTATATTGCATTCCAACCTTTACACTAATTTTGAAAATTAAATGAATATGGGGCAATTAGAAATTTTATTGTTCGTTCAGCTTTTTATAAATTTTATTCATCATCAATTCTTTCACTAAATCACCAAACACTTTATCCTCCAATATTTTTTCAAAGATTTCTTGATTTTGATCCATTCGGCCAATGAGTTTGTCAATAAACTTATCGTTGAAGGCGAATTTAAAAGTATCAATTTTATTTACCCTTGCTTGTGCCTGTAAGGTTTCATCTTCCATCAATTCCGCTTCGATCTGGTCAAAGAAAAGCTTGTCCGCTTCTTCAAACTCTGTTCCAAAGCGGTCATTTAACAAGTTGATTATTTCAGATAATAATGCTTCTTCGTCTTTGGCTCTTTTTAATCCTGCTTCCGATGTTCCGCTAAGCTCGCCTTCTTCTCCTTTCTGTAATTCGATAGAACCTTCTTTGATCTTCTGCAAACGGTAATATTCCAAAGCCACTTCATCATCTAAATGCAGGGATTCCGATAATTCACGTTTTGGAAGTCTAGTTTGTAATAGCTTGACATATGCATAAAACTTCTCAAATTCTGAATCAATAAAGGGCATAATCTGGGAGAGAAACGCATACAAGTTTGTCCACGAACGTAAGCCTTTTTTAAATTCGTCTTGTTTTTCCTCTTCCGCTATTGCTTTAAATCTGTCGACAGCTGGGTCGGTGAAAGCATAAAGATGTTTTTGTTGTTTTGGATTGTTTAGCTTGGTTTTTGGGTCAAAATAAATGTTGGCAAAAGCTTCTATTTCTTGATTCCAATACACTTGAAATTCATCTAATCTTGCTTTTAGGTCATACAAATGGTTAATATCCGTTTCTTCGGTTACGGAAGTAACTTCGTAGTAAGGTTGAAAAGAATCTAAAATGGTTTGCCTGTCATTGGCAAAATCCAAAACAAAAGTATCTTCCTTTCCTGGATGCATTCTGTTAAGACGAGATAAGGTCTGAACAGCTTTTACTCCTGAAAGCTTCTTATCCACATACATGGTATGTAGTAATGGTTGATCAAAGCCCGTTTGATACTTGTCGGCTACAATCAGGATTTTGTATTCATCTTTTTCAAAAATAGTTGGCAATTCTTTTTCACTATAACCTGTCATTTGAGGTTCTGAAACGCCATCAGGCGCATTTTCATCAATGACTTTACCCGAAAATGCCACCAATATTTTGATTTCATTTTCATAACCTTTGGTTTTTATATATTTCCCAACTTCTTCAAAATAACGCTTGGCATGTAATCTTGATCCACATACCAACATGGCTTTGGCTTTGCCCCCTATCTTTTTAGCAACTATATCCCGGAAGTGCTCAATGATAATTTCTGTCTTCTGTGCCAAATTGTGCGGATGCAGGGAAACATATTTACCGATCGCTTTGGCCGCCTTTTTCTTATTCAGATTTGGGTCTTCTTGAATGGCTTTGGTTAGTTTGAAATAGAGTTCATAGGTGGTGTAATTTTGCAGCACATCCAAAATAAAGCCTTCCTCAATAGCTTGCCTCATAGCATACAAGTGAAAAGGCTTAGGCTTCCCGTCAGCATCTTTATCGCCAAACACTTGTAATGTCTTGTATTTTGGTGTTGCGGTAAAGGCAAAAAATGAAATATTGGATTGCTGACCTCTTGCTGCTGCCGACCTTTCTATCTGTTCTCTTATAAAATCATCTCCGGTATAATCATCTGTATCGTCTGTTTCTGCCTGCTCCAGTGATTTTGAAGCCAAGACTTCTTTTAGCTTTTTGCTCGCTTCGCCACCTTGTGAACTATGGGCCTCATCGATGATTACGGCATATTTTCTTTCAGGCAATTCACCTACTTTGTCCACTACAAATGGAAATTTCTGTAAGGTGGTAATAATGATGTTTATCCCAAAACCCAAAGCAGAGGCCAATTGCGTACTATCTTTGTCTATTTTTTGGACTACGCCTGTTTTATGTTCAAACTGGTAAATCGTGTTTTGCAATTGTTGGTCGAGTACTTTTCTATCTGTAACTACGATCACGGAATCAAAAATCCGCTCGTCCGTCGCATTGTGCAAACTCGATAAACGATAAGCCAGCCAAGCTATTGAATTACTCTTACCAGAACCTGCGGAATGCTGTACCAAATAGTTCTTGCCAATCCCGACATTCAACACATTCTCCCCTATGGTTCTAACGACATCCAATTGATGGTATCTTGGGAAAATGAGTTTTTCTTTCTTGTAAATCCTGCCTTCAATTTCAATTTCATCGGTTTGCAAATGAACAAAACGTTGTATGATTTCCATCCAGCTATCCTTTTGTAAAATATTCTCCCACAAATAGGATGTTCTGTATCCATTGGGATTTTTCGGATTTCCTTTTCCGTTGTTTGCGCCTTTATTGAAGGGCAGCCAGTAGGTTTTACTGCCATCTAATTTAGTGGTCATGAACACTTCATCCTGATCCACAGCAAAGTGAACCAAGGCCCGTTTTTTAAAGGCAAAAAGGATTTCTCTATTATCCCTGGTTGTACTGTATTGTTTTAAGGCATTACCTACATTTTGCCCGGTAAATTGATTTTTAAGCTCTAATGTCGCCACAGGTATACCATTGAGGGAAAGCAATAGATCTACTGAATTTTTAATCTTGGCACTATAATAAATTTGACGGTAAACTTTTAGATTGTTTTTATTATACAAATCCACGGCATCAGGATTCAAGCCCGAAGCAGGCTGAAAAAAAGCCATTTGAAACCGGACACCATAATCTACGAAACCGTTGCGAAGCACATCCAAGCTTCCTCTTAAATCCAATTCTTTGTAGAGTCTTTGAATAACCCGATTATCTGCATCCGCTCCGTGAATAGCCGATATTTTCTCCCAACGCTTGGGTTGTGATTCCTGTAGAAACCTTATCACTTCGTATTTGAACATTCCCAACTCTGGACTGTAATCAGGTGCGTTGCCTTCTGTATAACCGCCATGTTCTACTAGCGACTGTACCAAAGCTGATTCAAATGTGTTTTCAGTTGTTATGCTCATGCTTTCTTTTTGAAATTTATTTAGCCCATAAAAGAGATATCATATTGACAATCAACATTTAAACTCATTCCTTTTCTAAGTTTCTTTTTCATTTCTTTTTTTTTCTGCCAATCGATAAATCCTCCCAACGCTTGGGTTGTGATTCCTGTAGATACTTTATCACTTTGTAATTAAATATGCTCAACTCGGGACTCTAGTCCGGCGTATTGCCATCGGTATGAGTGCCTGGTTCTATTAGCGACTGTACAAAGGCTGTTTCAATTCTATTTTCGGTTGTTAGGTTCATATCGTTTTAATTTTTCCATAGAGGTTGTTCTCTCCAATCCAATAATTTACTGTTTCCATCAGAAGGTATCCCTAAAAATTGAATGGGTACACTTGGGTATTTTGCAAAAAGCACCTCTATTTTATCTTTTAAGCTATTCCCAGGGTTTGCCCGATTCAAGAGATACTTTAAGACACTCATGAAATAAAATACACGCTTATTATTTTCAAAAGGCTTGTCTAGCCAAGGTCCTTTTGCTTTGATAAGTCTATCAGGTTCAATGGCCAAATCACGGTTCCACAGCCTGGAATGATGGGCACAGATATTTCGTACATAGGTCAAGGTGTGCAACCAAGAAGTAAAGACACGATGATGTACATCAAAAAAATCCGCAATTCGTCTCTTATCACTATTATTAGCTAGACCTCTATAAATATGGGAAAGCTCGCCAATAGTTAATAGTTCCAAACACATCCAGGAAGGAGGGTTTGATGGCCGGTTATAAGTATCCATATAATGTTTAATGAATACCTCCGGTCGCCGGGTTGTCTTTGCTCGGGAAATAATACCCTGTAAATCTGAATAGGGATCTACTAATTTTCCAATCCTATTATAATAGGGATTAATAAAATAGGCCTTATTATCCTGCCAATGAGAGTCATTGTAGGTCAAAGACATGCTATAAATAAACTGCGTGCGAATAGCTATTTCAATCCGCTCGATACAATCAAAAATTAGCAATCGCAACTCCCGGTCAAAAGTGTATGTGTTAATGATCTGTTGAAAAGTAGCTCCCGGATTAAATTGGTCTTTCTGTCTTTGAAAAGGTAAAAAATATGCGCTTAGCCGGTAATAGCTTATTTCCTGAAGGTACGAAAGAGTTTTAGGTTCATCTCTAACAGTCAAGCCTCTTTTTTTCATTAGGGCGAGCTGGTCTTCAAAAGACAAAGGGGCTTTATTGTAATTACGTTTACTCATACCCCTAAAAAGAAAAAACCCCCCAAGTGTGCGTCTAAGAGAGGCATGGGAGGTGTATTATCGTTAATTGAATAGAATCCTCTAAACCAAGACTCGTGAGCAAATCTAGCGATATGCAACACAGATACTGTCGACGCAAAAGTACAACTAATAACTGAAACTACAAATACTTTTATCATTCTACTACTTTTATACTTTCCCTGTTACCACCTCACTGATCAATGCTGATTAGTATTCGGTTAATAATTTAATTGGTTTTTCGGATTTGTTTTTTTTACATCCGTTCCGTTAATGGTTACGGTTCCAAATGTGTTTTCTGTAGTTAGGCTCATAGATTATCCTTACGGAATGATATATTCTCATCAGAAAATTGATGATAAACAGTGTCGGTTTTGCTTTTAACCTTTATTTCTGTTGTTTTATTGGCTTTCAATTCTTCGATATTTACAATATAACCATCTTTAAGCATTTGATGTAGGTAACCTATGTCGAATTGCAAACCATGTAAGTCAATGGGCGGATATTTTCCACTCATAACTAATAATTTGTCCTCCCCATTATTTTTGGTCAAATAATCTAGATTGCCTTTATTTTCAATTTTAAACTTAGCCTCGTTAAATTGTCTTTTTAACTGAATCTTATCAATATATGCGATGATAGCTTCAACGGAATTTTCCTTAGGCTCTTTAAGATCAATTTTTGAAAACCTTACATCAAAATGTCTTTCTATCTTCTTAAGGTTTAAAAAATACTCCTTTTGTTGTTTTACACGAAAAACATCTTCTTCAAACTTTTGGTCGAACAGATAGGTGTAGATCAGTTTATGGTTTTCAAAAGCTTTAAACTTTGTCGCTACGACTATTCTAGATAACATTTCATAAAATAATATGCCATGATTACATGACTTAATTATTTTTTCCGGTGTTATGGTAACATCGAACTGAGTTCCATCGCCAGTAATTCTATATTTGATAATGATTTCAAAGCCATCTACCATTATTTTCAGATGATATTCATCTTTACTTGGATACGCTCTATATAAATCTATTTTAAAATTGTCTGTTTCAAAACCATCATCAAAAACTATATCTACTGAACCACTGTAAAAAGGCAATTTCTTTATTAGGAGGTTTTCTATATCATCATGTTTTTTGATATAGAAGTCTTTAAAAATATAGTTGAATTCTCCCAATGCTTCTCCTTCCAATAAAATATCATTAAAATCCTTTCCATGAAGCGAGTTTAAAATTTTATCCCTTCTTTCATCTGGAACAAATAATTTAAAATTAATTTTATATGAATTATCCCCATCTAAGGATTTTACGTTATCTATAGATATGAATTTGTCTTTTTTGCTTATTTGCAGATTAAATTGATTGGAGTTGGCAAAATTTAAAGCGGTATCGGCAGTGCCATGTCCTTTATCGAGATTCGGAAAATAATTTTGTTTCAAATCTTCAAAACATTCTTTAATAAACGCTTCGCCAGTACCTCTCAAAACGGTAATGTTGTTCTTTTGTAAATACTTTTGTTTTGGTGCCGATACTTTGGGAGCGATAAAAAACATTTCTTTTCTGTTGTCGCCCAATTGTTTTATTATTTTATCGAGCATGACCTGTATATTGGAATCCTCCATAGAATATCCAATAAACAGCACATGGTTTGAAGCCAATTTATCTTTTACGGCATTCCAGAAAACAGTATCCTCCTGTGCGGAAGAGAAATAGTTGTTATAATCGGAATTCGTCAAAATGATACTTTCCGTATCGGTCAGATCTCCGTGGATTTTAAACAGAAGTTGTTTTTTGGAATCTGCAAGCGGATAATCTTTACTTCTACGGATTACTTCAATATTTTTATTGGTCGATTCAATAAGCGTATCGTAATTGGTTGTTATGATGGTCTTAAAATGGGGAATTTTTGCCAACAACTGGTGTATTTCAGTAGAAATAGGCTCTTTTTGAAATTCTCTTTTCAGTATTTGCAATAAGTAATTCTTATTGCCCCCTTTTAAATAGTAAATATCGTTTGTGAGTTTAGGCAAATCCTCCGTAAACTCAATATCACTTTTTTGATCATTGGAAAGGTTGTTATAAAAGATTTTAGAGAGTGCTACACCAGAAGGATAACCGGCATACATAGACATGCCCGCCCCTACAAACAAGACTACGTCTTCTTTACGAATAAGCTCAAATACTCTCTCTTTACCCATCTTAAATCACTTTTACTTTCCCAGTTACCACCTCGCTGATCAATGCCGTGCGGTATTCGGTTAATAAGTCAATCAATTTTTCGGTTTTAGAATTTTTTGCATCTATGCGGGCACTTTCGGTTTCGATGTGATGGACGATGGATTTTTGCTCTTGAATATTTGGAAAAGCAAGAGGTAAATCAGCAATGAACTCCCAACTTACCCGTGGCATTTTAGAACCATAGGTCGAACTGTTTGTAACTTCAATAAAGGATGAATCTAAAATTCTATATTTCGCAAATTCAGGAAGATCATCGTCTTTTGCACGAAAAATATAGAAATCTCCAACTGCTTGACCATCAAAATTGGAAATCCAAACTTTAGCCAAGTATGGTCGAAGTTTACCAAACAATATGTCTTTTGGTCTGAATCTTATTCCTTGTCCAGCAAAATCAGAATTTGTTTCAATGAATTTGCCAGATTTACTCTCGATATTTTCTAAACCAATTTTCGGCAAATCTTCTTCAACTTTTTCCGTAATCAGATTAAAATAGTATTTAAACCTCTTCACCTCCCAATGCTCCGGTATTTCTCCCAACCATTCAATGCCTGAATCTTTC
This sequence comes from uncultured Saprospiraceae bacterium, assembly GCA_934699305.1. Lineage (GTDB taxonomy): Bacteria > Bacteroidota > Bacteroidia > Chitinophagales > Saprospiraceae > Parvibacillus. The sequence continues at coordinate 8,113 of CAKUWM010000065.1, forward strand.
ATAGGCACATCAGGATTAATGCCTTTGGTTACTGCTTGGTTGATAATGGCGGTTTTTTCTTCTTCGTAGAGTTCGAGCAGGCGTTTTTTATCGGCTATCAGTTCATCTATTTGGGCTGTTTTGCGATCGAGGTAGGTGGCGATGGCGGATTGTTCTTCAATTCTTGGAAAGGGAAAAGAAAACTCAACAAACACATTCTGGTATAAATGCTGTATAGTTGAACCATAAGATGTGAAATCATTAAACTGAGTAAACAACTTAGACTTTAGAATCCAAAATAGAAATTCAGTTGAAAAATCTTTAGACGTAGACCTAACCACAAAAACACCACTATTCAAACACGCAGGTTTATCTAGTTCTTGCACAATTGCAAGTTTGCCGATAGTACCATCCTTTGTAATTAACAAATCCTCATTCTTTAATTGAATAAATGGATCATCATAGTACCTTTCTTCATCAATATGATAACATTCTTTCCAGTTTACTGCATCATGTTTAAAATCTGACCCTGTTACCAAATAGGCAAAACCTTCTTTCAAAAACTCATCTGATTTCAAACCCTTCCAACCAACTCTGGCCTTAATATAGCATCTGTGCTTAATTTTCTTAACCCACCATTTTTCAGGAATCTCTCCAATCCATTCAATGCCTGAATCTTTGTATGACTCATACTTCCTCATATGTCCGAACCTTGATTTTTTTGATTTTCTTGATGAAATGATTTTTTCGCATCAAGGGGCAAGATTTTATTGTTATGCACCCGCTTGAACTGAAGGCTTTTAGCACCAAAATTTAAAAGTAGTCCGATTTCCATATGGTAAGCCTCCAGATAATTCATTGCCTGTGCCAGATGCACATCTTCCAGATTGACCAATGCCTTTATTTCAACCATGATTTTTTCCGCTACAAAAAAATCCACTCTTCGGGTACCAACATTAAACTCTTTATACTGTAGAGGCATTTCCTTTTCTCTTTCATGACTGATATTATTCAAGTTTAATTCAATAGATAATGCCCTTTGATAAACCACCTCTTGAAATCCATTACCTAAATGCTTATGTACCTCCATGGCACAGCCAATAATTCTATGTGTTAAATCTTCATACTTCATAATCAAGAAATCTGATAATCCTTATTAATCATGGTTCAAGACAATTTTCTCCATTTCCAAAGTTTTTTCTTCCAAAGCCAAAATATCCGCTTTAATCGCTGCTAATGATCTCAACGGCTTAAATTCATAGAAATACTTGGTGAAGTTTATTTCGTAGCCAATCTTGGTTTTACTATGATCGATCCATGCCTCGGATAAATGGGGTTTTACCTCGTCATCAAAATATTCCTCTATAGATTGGGGTATAAGATTTCCATCCACATCTTTTTTCAGGAACGATATATTTTCATAATCCCGCAAGGAAGTGTCGGGCTTGGGTTTACCCTTAGTTTTTGCCGTTTTACCATTCTCTTTCAAGGGTTGTTCTACTGTTATCCGCCAGTAGCCGAAAAATTCATTCGGTAGAATTTTACAAAACTCGTTTTCTTCAAAGTTCCCATAAAGCTTGGTAATAAAGCCAATGCCTTTTTCATTTCCGTTTTCGGCAATTTTTTTCCGTTTATTGCCCAGGCTCCTGTCCATCCTTTGCCAAAAGCGGTTGAAGTCTAATGTACCCTCTTTTGTTAGCTCATCATCTTTTGTACCAGTGGCATTGATCAACTGTACTTTACCTTTCCGCTCTCCACTTTTGTTGTTGGTTACGATCCAGATATAGGTGCTGATTCCTGTATTATAAAACAACTGGTCGGGCAGGGCAATGACCGCTTCCAGCCAATCATTTTCAATGATCCATTTTCTAATATTACTTTCGCCACTTTCCGCAGCCCCTGTAAACAAGGGTGAACCATTGAACACTATCCCAATTCGGGTACCATCGGACTTCATTTTAGAAATCATATGTTGCAGAAAAAGTAAAGAACCGTCATTGATTCTTGGTAATCCCGCACCGAATCGTCCGCTCATACCCTTGTTTTCCGCTTCCTTTTTAATGATATTCTGTGCTTTTTTCCAGTCCACGCCAAAAGGTGGATTGGATAGCATATAGTCAAATTTCTCTTCTTCCAATCCATCTACCGTAAAGGTGTTTCCAAATTTGATATTGCTCGGGTTCTGTCCTTTGATCAGCATATCCGATTTACAGATGGCATAGGATTCAGGATTGATTTCCTGCCCAAATACTTTAAGTTCTGCCTTAGGGTTTAGTTCCTTTACATATTGTTCCCCAACCGAAAGCATTCCACCCGTTCCACAAGCTGGGTCGTACATCGTTTTCACAATACCCTCTTGGGTTAAAATATCTTTATCCTCAATGAACAGTACATTCACCATTAAACGAATCACCTCTCTAGGTGTAAAGTGTTCCCCTGCTGTTTCGTTAGATTGTTCCGCAAATTTTCGGATGAGTTCTTCGAAGGTATATCCCATTTCCATGGAATCCATATCCGTTAGATCAATTTCCTGAAATGCCTTAATTACCCGAAAAAGGATATCCGTTTTCGGGTCGTCCATGCGATCAATTTGATCATCAAAATTAAAGTATTCGATAATTTCCCTCGCACTGGTCGAAAAACCGTTGATGTAGTTTCTCAGATTTACAGAAACGTTATTTGGGTCGGCAATCAGTTTGTCAAAATTGAATTGGCTCCTGTTGTGGAAATTAAAACCTGCAATTTTATTAAGAGCAATGTCTTTGGCACTTTCTTTCAAGGATTCCACTTTTGGCAGATAGTCCAGCACTTTGTGTTTAGTCGGTTCAAGTACACAATCGAGTCGTCTCAATACGGTCATGGGCAAGATTACCTTTCCATAGTCCGACTGTTTGTAATCTCCTCTCAGTAGATCAGCTACTCTCCAAATTAAATCGGCCTTTTCTTTAAAGTTCTTCATTTATATTTTTAATTATTTTCCCTTGTTTTACTTATATGGTCTCATTTGCCCATCGAGTCCTCTTTATTTCAAGTATTTATAATAGCTGACAAGAAGTGTTTTTGCGCATTCACGTAATTCCGTAACGATTATCTTGCCCACTTTTATATACTGTTCACAAAGTAAGACTTTTTACTGACTTTATTTTCGAGGTCTCAATTGTACCTAATACTTTTACTCGCCTAGAGTGGATTTTAAACTGGTTTTAGTCCTTTCAATTATATTTTATAGTTAAACCATCTAACCCCAATACGTACCCAAAAACTTTGGGCATGAATCCTGATTCAATTTTATAACGTTCGGGAAGATAAGTCTGCCTGTCCGGTAGGCAGGCGTTAAGTAAAATCGAATTAGGGCGCATCGACCTACCCAGATTCGGATAGTATTACCT
>CAKUWM010000066.1 GCA_934699305.1 uncultured Saprospiraceae bacterium
CAATATCGGAGTACCATGCCGAATAATTCTCTTCCTTATTGGTAATTTCTTTACTCATTTATTATAAACGTTGAATCTTTAATGTTTTTAACTTTTGTGATTAAAAATCGTTTAATACAGTATCAACAGCGCTGTATTTAACTTATTGAAAATAAATATTATTAATAATTTAACTAAAAATCAGGGATAAAAGTAATACTTTAGCCGTTGATAATAGAAAATAAGTTTTTAATATTAAATTTTATAAAATGAAAGCTTTGCGATTTATGGTATCAATGGCAGTCTTTATGATGTTTCTGTCATTCTCTTTACAAGCACAATTTGACGATGTCTATTTTAATCCTAAAAAAGACAAACTGCCGAATTCGTATGCTTCTTCAGAAAAACCATCTAAGAATTCATACTCTAATGATTATTCCGATAATTCCTCTACTTATTCTCAAGGATACGAAGGTAATAATGCAATAAATTCTGGGGAATATGATGATGAAAGCTATGATTATAATGATGGTTATTATGATGATTACTCCTATACAAGTAGAATTAATAGGTTCCACAGGTATAATCAGAGTGGATTCGGTTATTATGACCCTTGGTATAGCGGGGGTTATGGTTACAATGATTGGGCTTTCCGCCCAAGTGTGACCTTCATGTATGACCCTTTCTTTAGCTATAATCGTTATTATAATGGTGGCTTCTGGAATAGTTCATGTATGTATGATAGCTGGTATGGCAGTCCTTATGGCTCCCCTTACGGCTATGGCTACGGCTATCCTTATGGCTACGGCTACCCATATAGCTATGGTTACGGCTACGGCTACGGTTATGGCTATCCATATTATTATAATGGATGGAACAACAACTATTGGGGAGGAGATTACAACAATAACCCCAAAAATCAACGTGTGTATGGTGCGCGCAATGGTGGCGCAGTAGTTGGAAGTTCTTCCGGCTATAAGGAACAAATCAGAAGCAATGACGGAACACGGGTCAATAGTAGCAGAGACAGGTTAAATCCGTCTTCTGAAGGCGCAATCGATAGCAGGAACTCATCTTCTTCAAGAACAAGAGGTGAAGGTAGAATAGATACGCCTTCTTCAAGAGATAGAAATCTGACTCCTTCACGTTCAAATAATGATAGACCTTCAAGAGTACGGACTACTCCTCAAAGAGAAAGCCAACCCTCAATAGAGTTTAAATCAAATAGATCATTTGATACACCAACAAGATCAAGATCCAACAGTTCTGACTTTACACCATCAAGGTCCAACAGCTCTTCAGGATCATTTAATAGTGGAAGTAATGACTCTGGTCGGTCTAACTCTTCATCAGGCTCTTCTTCCAGATCACGTGGATAAGGCTATCTTTATTGAGAAACAGAGAAAGTGTTGATTAAATGTAAACAAAGGTGGGAAGACAGTTACTAACCACCTTTGTTTATTTAAGAGAAACCGGTTTATTTCTTTTTATCGTGCGAATGTAACTTTTGTGAAGCCTTTCGGAGGAATATCATTCATAGAGAGCGATTTTAAATTTCACCGGCTGCCGGAGTAACTGGGGACAAAACCATTGAATTTTATATAATTTTGATAATCATGAAAAAAATAAAAATATTAATATTGGGATCTGTGTGTTGGCTGATGTTTCAACAAGCTCACGGACAATCAGCATTAGACGTACTTCGTGTATCTAATCAGACTCTATTAGGAACAGGGCGGGCATCAGGAACCAATTCAAATATGAGTGGGATAGGAGCTGATTTTACTACCTTATCGTCTAATCCGGCCGGAATAGCCCAATATAGGATGTCTGAAGTAATGATTTCGCCGACAGTAGTGAGCAATAGTTCTGAAATGCAATTGATAGAAGGGAGCCAACGACCGGTCAACAATGACAATAAAACTAAATTTAGACTGCCTAATGTTGGATTGATTATTGCCCATCAGTCTGATGAAAAGGTCAGCTATGCCTTTGGTTTAGGAATCAATGGTTTTCAAGATAATAGCCAAAATGGACTATTTAGAGGAAAGAGCAAAGGCTCGATAACTGAAAGATTTGCTGCATTGGGCAATGGCCTGAATCCTGATAAACTCGATAATTACGAAGCCGGATTGGCATGGGATGTGGAAGCTTTGGTGCAACAAAGGCCGGATGGCACTTATTCTTATGATTATGAAAATTATAAAGACGTAGAACTTAATAAATATCAATCCATTCAGGCAAGTGGTCGATATAATGAGATGGCGCTTTCAGGTGGCGTTAACCTGAACAATAAGTTGTTATTGGGAGCGACTATAGGTGTGCCTATGTATAAGTACAACGAAAGAAAGCTATACCAAGAGCGTGATGACCAGGAGGTTGTACCATTTTTTGACCAAATACAATTTAGAGAATATAAAGTTGCGACAGGTGTCGGCATTAATGGAAAGTTTGGCGTGATGTTTAAGCCCGTTAATGCTTTAATTATTGGTGCAGCAATACATTCGCCTTCATTTTTGAAAATTACAGATAACTTTAGTACGGATCTTAGGTATAATTTCACCTTCAACAATGAGAAAATGGATAAATATTCAGAGTCACCGGAGGGAACAATAGATTATAAGATAAAAACGCCGATGAAGCTCAGTGGAAGTGTAGGTGGTATTATCGGGAAGTTTGGATTTGTCAATGCAGAAGTAGAGTATCAGGACTATTCCAAAGGTCACATGCGGATAGTGTCGGACAATCTGTATGATAAAGATGTGGAAGAAAAAATTAATAATGAGATAAGCGCCAACTATACCACTGCATTAAAAGTTAACCTCGGTATTGAAGTTGCTGCAATCGAACAGTTTAGGCTTCGGGCAGGTATAGGCTTTGCCCAAAGTCCTTATGTAGATCAACGGGAATTTAAGCCCAATTTTGGATTTGGCGTAGGTTATCGGGCAGACTTTTTCTTTTTGGATTTAGGATACAGGCAATGGAAGTCATCCTATGGATACCAACCCTATTTTATTTCAAATGCAAGCCAGACAATTGTTACTCAGAACCTGACACAGAATGCAGTGGTCTTGACTCTTGGGTTTAAAATGAGGTGAGTATTTAGAGAATAAGTAGAAGTAATACAATGACGATGAAGCAACGACAAGCTGATAAAGAACGGTCGTTGCTTCGTTGTTTCCGGGCATTGTTTAGATTGAATTATCAATATTTATACAATCGTAATACCGATGATACTTTTAAATAGACCAATATATCTTTTCCATCAAGGGGTCTATATTAAACGTCAAATCGGTATTAAATCTCATCCTCACTGAATTATACAAGGTCAAGGATATTAAAAAAGAAATTTGTTTTAAATTAATGTCATGGAAAACAAAACACTATATATCTGATTTAAAAGATGATATGAGAAGATTTGGCAATTATACTAAAATTAAGCGCTAAAACCTTATTTTTGTGGCAGTTTTCGAAAGTAAAAGAATATTATGGCTACATACGAGCTTGTAATGCCCAAAATGGGTGAAAGTATAATGGAAGCAACTATCCTGAGCTGGGCAAAGAATATCGGCGATCATATCGATGTAGATGAGCCTATACTGGAAATTGCTACTGATAAGGTGGATAGTGAGATTCCGTCACCTGTAGAAGGAACATTGTCTAAGATAATGTTTAATGTCAATGATGTTGTCCCAATAGGCACAGTGATTGCACTGATTGAGACGGGCGCTTCCTCTACCGGTGCGCCATCAAGCGATGATAGCCATCAAGTTGAGGCAGAAGTGCCGTATGTTCCCGTACAGGCAGAGACGAAGGCAGTAGTAAGCACTTCATATAAAGGAGAACGCTTTTATAGCCCATTGGTCAAGAATATTGCATCTCATGAGGGAGTTACAAAGGAAGAACTGGATAGTATTCAAGGCAGTGGTCAGGATGGCAGAGTAACTAAAAATGATTTGTTGAATTACCTTGAATCCCGGACATCGACCTCTTCTCAGGCCATAAAAACAGCTCAGGTTGTTGTAGATAAGCCCGATCAATCAGAACCGGTTAAGCCTGCAGTAGAAAAGCCGGCCACGTCTTACAGTGGAGATGTGGAAATTATTGAGATGGATAGAATGAGGAAGTTGATTGCTGATCACATGGTCATGTCTAAACATACTTCTCCGCATGTTACTTCCTATGTTGAAGTGGATGTGACCAATATCGTACGCTGGAGAGATCGGATAAAAAAAGAATTTCAACAAAAGAACGGACAAAATATCACCTTTACACCAATATTTATAGAAGCCGTTGCAAAGGCAATACACGACTTCCCGATGATTAATTGCTCTGTTGACGGTACCAACATTATCAGAAAGAAGAATATCAATATCGGGATGGCTGCAGCATTGCCATCAGGTAACCTCATCGTGCCGGTCATCAAAGACGCCGATAATATGAATCTCTTGGGCCTTACCAAGGCAGTGAATGATTTAGCTGCAAGAGCAAGAAATAATCAACTCAAGCCGGAAGATATCCAGGGGGGGACCTTCACCCTGACAAATGTAGGGACTTTTGGAAATGTTATGGGTACACCTATAATCAATCAGCCGCAAGTAGCCATTATGGCAGTAGGAACAATTAAGAAAAAACCCGCTGTCCTTGAGACCCCTGAAGGTGATGTCATCGCCATCAGGCACATGATGTTCTTGTCCCTCTCTTATGATCATCGTGTTGTAGATGGTAGCCTGGGAGGATCTTTCCTGAGGCGAACAGCTGACTATTTGGAGGCATTTGACCATAATCAGATAATTTAATTCAATGCAGCAGTCGAAGCTTTTTGTCAGTTTCCTGTTGATTGTGGCGTGTATTTCATTGGGATACAGCCAGGGAAGTGTTGGTAAGTTGAAAGATGAAGCAGATGTTTTTTTTAAAAACAAGAATTATTCTTCTGCCATTACACTTTACCAGCGATATCTCTCCAATGGAGGCAATGCAAGTGCCAATAAAAATTTAGGCATAGCCCTCTTTGAGTCCAACAGACTGTCTGAAGCGGAAGTGGCTTTTTATACATATTATTCTGCCAACCCAAAGGATGTAGAAGTGGTTTACTACCTTGGCAGGACTTTTCAGCAGCATTTGAATTTTGATAAGGCAATAGAATTTTACAAATATTACCTTTCTTTGACCAAGTCATCCAATGACAACTACGAGAAGGTTATTGAAAATATCAAGCGGTGTGGTAATGCCAAGAAGATAAAGTATCAGGAAGAATTGGCAATATGCGAAAACGCCGGAACAAACGTAAATACAGCTTTTGACGAGTTTAACCCCGTATGGAGTCCCAACTACTATGGCAGGGTTTATTTTACTTCCAATCAGCCCATTGACACCTCCAATGGAGCTTTGCCTAAAGATGAAGTTGGACACTTCAATATGTTTGGCTCGGAAGTGGAGATAAACTCAGGATTATTGGGTAAGGGCTTTCCCGTTAACTTGGATCTTATCACCTCCCAAAACGAAGTGTTGTACGGCTTTAGCGAAGATGGCAAGGTTTTGTATTTTGGCAGGGGAAACGGCTTAGATGCCCTTTCTATTTTTACCGAAAACACCAACCTTCCTAATGGCGACCCAAAGCGAGTAAATGAGCTCGTCACACCCTTTCAAGGTGAAAGTGGAATCATGGATGTTTTTCCTTTTACCAATGAGATTTTGCTGTTTTCGTCCGATAGGTCGGGAGGCTATGGTGGATATGACTTGTATTATTCAGAATTAAAAAATGGAATGTGGGGAGAACCCATTAATCTGGGAGAGAAGATAAATTCCGAATATGACGAAAGGTCACCTTTCCTGTCAACAGATGGCAGGACGCTATATTTTTCTTCTAATAATATGACGGGGATTGGAGGCTTTGATATCTTTAAAGCTTTTTATGTGGACAAAACAATGAGTTGGGAGATTCCGACTAATATGGGAATGCCTATAAACTCACCGGGAGACGATCTTTTCTTTAAGCTTGGCAATGATGGACAGAAAGCCGTTTTTTGTTCTAACAGGAAGTCCGGCTCCGGAGGCTTTGACCTTTACACAGGACTGTTTAAGGAAGTAAGGAAAGAGCAACACCTTCGCGCCAGCCCCCAAGCCTTCTTTCAAGTACCCGCTCTTCGGATGAATACCAAAGAATATCAGGATGAAGTATTGGCAAGTAAGATATATTCCGTAACAATAGAACCGTTCTATTATACAAACAATGATAATATCGTCCAGTCAAAAAACAAGCAACAGCTTGATCAGTTGGTTGGGTTGATGAAGAAATTCCCGACTTCAAATATCGAGGTTTTGGTCAATTGCGACGCCAATGTTTCCCCCGAAATTGAATTGTACTTTGGAATAAAAAGGGGCGAAATATTTAGAGACTATATCATTTCAAAAGGAATACCATCTTCTCGAATTACCGTTCAAAGCGTGGGGAGCCTCTATCCGATAGCAAAAAATATGATCGACGGGAAAGTTAGTGTTTCCGGTCAGAACCTGAATAGAAGGATTGAAGTGGTAGTGAGTAATATAGATTCTCTACCAATCAAAATTACGTACAAACAGCCCTTTGTCAGTGACTTGCTCAAGACTAATGATGGTTCTAAGTTTAAAGAAACGGTAAACGGCCTGTGTTATCGGGTTCAGTTTATCACACTAAAACAAATGTATTCCGGTGATATTATGTCGCTCAATTCTGATTTGATGATTGAAACCCAGGATGAAGTTAGTGGATATCGCTATTTAGCCGGAATGTTTAAAAACTATGCAGAAGCTAAGGAATTTAAGGGGACTCTTGTCAATCACGGCCTGACAGATGCATTTATCGTGCCCTATATCAATAACATAAGATATAGTAAATCCTTTCTTTCTGAATCAATTATCTACCGATATCCCGATCTTCGTAAATATTATCTTGACTTATAGATGGAATCAACACATACATTAAAACAAATAAAAAACCGCAAAGAACACATGGGTAGAATCAAGTTTTTCTTTGAGAGTCTTAAAAATATTAAATCAGTGGGGACTGTTACCCGAAGTTCTCGCTACTTATGTCAAGCTGTGGTGCATGAAGCGGCATTAACAAAGGCTAAGGTAGTCGTGGAACTGGGAGCCGGTGATGGCGTCATGACCCGCCATCTGCTGAAAGCCATGGCACCGGATGCAGTACTTTTTTCTTTTGAGATTAATGAGCTCTTTTGTCAACAAATGAGAACCATTCAAGATAGCCGCCTCAAAATTATCAACCAATCAGCAGAAGAACTGCCGGCTATCCTATCTAATGCCGGATATGATATGGTAGATACTGTTGCCAGTGCATTACCTTTTTCGGTTTTTCCCGAAGAGTTAACACATTCAATTGTCAGCACCTGTCAACAAGTGTTGAAGCCAGGCGGGAAATTTGTTCAGATACATTACAGCCTCAAGACCCGACACATTTATCGCCAAATATTTGGCAATGTGATTACTTCCATGGAGGTGCGTAACGTACCACCTGCCTTTGTCCTGACATGTACCAAAGGGAAATAAGATAAGTTAATCAGGAATAAACTGCCCCACGACAGATCTGATTATATTCGGTATTAATAGTCTTTATTAAGTTCTATTTCAACGACGTCTATCTGCCTACTCAATCCTTCGTCCAGCGAAATCATCGTCTCTGTATTAGCGACACCCTTGATATTGATAATCTTACCATGTAAGATATTTTTTAGGTGTTGATTGTTCTTACAGATGAGTTGGACAATAGCACTAAATCGCCCGGTAGTAAGGTTGACGGTAGTAATTTCGGGAATGCGTTTAAATGCATCTACAACTTCCTTATATTTGGCGCCTTCCGAAAAACTAACACCTACAAAAGCTTTTATTTCATATCCCAGACGTGTATGGTCGGCTATAAGGTGCATTGCCTTTATTACTCCGATTTGTTCCAATTTTTTCATCCTCACATGGATGGTGCCACCGGATACTTCCAATTGATTAGCAATTTCAGCATAAGTTGAGTTTGCATCCTTCATCAAAATGGATAAAATTTGCTTGTCTATTCGATCTAAATCATGATCTTTGTTCATGTGATATGATGGTTTTGTTGTATTTTTATAAAAATGTTAAAATGTAATAACACAAATTTACACAAAATGTTTAATAAAAATTTCGAAATACTGAACTTACTTTAAATTTTATGCATAAATACTTGTTTCCTTTTGCCATTTCTGCTGTTTTTGTTGCAGTCCTTCAATTAACAAACTACGGTATAAATATAGTCAAAAATCCTGTTTTGTTGAATAAAAACGAAAACTCTGACGCAACAGATGAAATATATAAATATTTAGTACGATTTAATCCGGCCTTAGCCGACACTTTGAATCTGTCTTTAATAAGTACTTCTTTCTCTTCCAATAATTTTAATCAGGTGGAGATCATTGATGCAAAATCATTTGCCGAAAATTTTCGCATTATGCCCAATCCGGCTGCTGAAGCCGACAATAAGCACATCAAGCCCGATATTATAGATAATTATAGGATTGTGTCAGATGAAAAGACTCGAGTGGGCTACATCTCTGTGAAAAGTCTTAAAACCATGGCTTATGCCTCTTTTATGACGACCATGGAAACACTGGCCGGAAAACAAGGCTTAGATACACTATACATTGATTTAAGAAGGTGTAGCGATGGGTTGGATGTTGAGGTGGTAAAGATTGCCAACCAATTTTTTGTCAGTGAAGGTGTTCGAATGCTGGAAGAATATTTTTTTAACGGGAATAAAAATGATTTTAAATCTACCGGTAAATTTTTCTTTCCGGTAAAGCATATCTACCTCATGGTCGGCAAAAACACAGGTCCTATGCCCATTTTGTTGTGTAGTATGCTCACTGTAACCGGATATTCAAGTATTTTAGGAGGTAAGACACAGGCCGTCCCACCTATAGTTCGGTATTTTCCCCTTTCTGATGGCAGATATGTCAGGCTACCTGTGGGTACATATCGATTTTATTCCAAAGAAAATGATGCATTTATTCCGGCTTTAACTCCACCCATCATTGATCGACAATTAGATAGTATCCAGCTTGAAATGTTGATTCACTAAAGGATGCTGACAACCGTATATTGTTTACAACAAATGTGGAATTGTTTATGGACGGATTATTTTAATAGCTCCATTGATTTCCATACTGATAATCGTTGAACTTGATGATGGCTTAATATCCTCACGACGAAAATGCACGATATAGTCCATTGATGCCTGTATATCGTCTTGAATCTCGGTATAGATACGAGGTGTAGGTTGTCCACTTATATTGGCTGATGTAGAGACAATGGGCTTGCCATAAGATGCCAACAACTGTTTACATAGCTCATCTTTGGGAATCCGAATAGCCACTGTTCCGTCTCCCGAAATAGTTGAGGGGGCAAGGTTTCTGGCATTCTTAAGGACAAAAGTGACCGGCTTAATACTGTTTTTAGCATACTCCAGCATTGAAGAGGATGGCATATCCGCATATTCCTGAATGGATTCGATATCTTTCACAAGGATGACAAACGATTTGGAATCAGGTCGATGTTTTATATCGATGATTTTTCCTACTGCTTCATTGTTGGTCGCATCACAACCTATTCCCCATACCGTATCGGTAGGGTATAAGATCAAGCCACCCGAACTTAAGGTCAGAAGGCAGTTTTCGATGTCTTTAGATAATAACATGAATGAGTAATGGTATGTATAGAACTTCTATCCGGCAAATATATGCTTTGTTGAGCTATGTATTTGGGTAAAAGTGTAATAAGCTTTTTATACGAAAAAGATTTTTTTATATTAGCCCGAAAATTAGACGTATAATGCTCCCGATCAATCGGGATGATAGCCGTTTAGACCTATGCAATTGGTCTATTACGGATATCCTTTCGGTATTACAATCGATTTTGGAAAGCATGAACGGTTTAATAAAAAAGGCAGATTGTCTCAAATCTGCCTTTTATAATAGAAAGGAAAATTTTACCTTCCGGATGTTCTAATGATTTTGTGCGTCTCACTAATTTCCTGTCCGACAACTTTTATGATATATACACCGTCGGATAGGTTGGCGGTATTATCAAGTTGGTAACGGTTGGTCCCTTTTTGTGCTTCAATAGTGGATGTATATAGGACTTTGCCGCTTAGGTCAAGGATACTAACCTGTGCGGGAGAAGCATTGTTTCCTTCAAATTCAAGTGTAAACACATTGGTAAAAGGATTGGGATATACATAAAATCCTCTTGCATTGGATGTTCCACCACCATTCATATTGGGCAATATTTCGATAGTATAATCTTCCACTTCCCCATAAGGAAAGACTTCACATGATGTAGGGAATCCATTGCGTTTCATTTGCACCCTCATCCAGGTTGTTCCTGTTAGTGCGGAAGCCGGTATCTGGAACTTTTGTGAATATAAGTAGGTGCCTTTTGTTATGAAAGTTAATACCTTTTCGCCCGCATCCGTCATACTTCCATTTTTATTGTAATCAATCCAAACACTCCAATATTCTAAGTTGTTGTTGTTGACAGCTAATCCTGCTCTGGCTGAGAAAATATAATATGTATTTTTATTTACAGAAATCACATTATTGAGATAATCACCAAATCCGCCATTATTGCCACTTTGATTTGAGTAACTACCTAATTCAACCAAGTCTATCCACTCTTGTGCTGAATTTACTCCGTATGAAGAACAATAATCATCGCCATCATCCCCTCCAAGAGTAACAAAGGTTACGATAGCCGTATAATTACTATTGACAGTCCCGCATCGAGCTCTCACACATACGTCATAAGAAGTATTGCTTGTCAAGCCACTAAATGTAATGGTAGTTCCTGTGATAGTAAATGTGTTCCAAACACTACTGTTGGTTAGCTTGTATCTAAAGTCGTAATAAGTGGCGCCGGATACCGGATTCCAAGAAACTTTAGCTGTTGTTTCAGTAATATTTGTTACTACAAGACCGGTAGGAACATCACATGAATTGCCTGTAGTAAATGCATAAATGGCAGAGTATTCAGAAGTGATTTCACCACAATTGGTTTTAATACGAACGTGATAAGTGCTGCCTGCAATTAAATTGTCTAATAATTTATTGGTTTCTGTCTGTGCTGGAAAAACAATCCATGTATTGCTGGAAGAAAGTTTATATTCAAGAACATAAGATGTTCCATTTAGCGCATTGTTCCAGGATACCAAAGCCGAATAGTTAGTAATATTGCTAATAGTTACAACTTCAGGT
>CAKUWM010000067.1 GCA_934699305.1 uncultured Saprospiraceae bacterium
ACGAAAAAGAATAGCTGTCGCCCGCTTTTCGCTGCACGGAAAGCTGTTCCCGGAACAACCCGTAAGAACCGCCGCTCGACAACAGCGAACTCCGGTTCTGCACCTCATGCAATCCGTTGGGCTGGATACGGACCACTCCTCCTGAGTTTGCTCCATACAGCGAGCCGTCGGGCCCTTTCAGCAGGTGGACGGATGCAATCGACGCGGGGTCCAGCAAATTCAGGTAACTGTTGCCTCCCGCATCGGTCAGCACAAACTCATCCACATATATTTTGACATTGCGGATACCAAAAGGCGAACGGATCAGGCTGCCGCGCATCGCCAGGCGGTAACTGCCGGGCGACCGCTCCTCCATGCGCACACCCGCAACGGCATTCAGTGCCGGCAGCAGGGTACCGGTTTGTTGTGCCTCGATGTTGCGCGCCGACACCGTCTCTGCCGGTGCCGTCAAACCCAAAATCGGCTGCCGGTTGAAATAAACGATGACCTCTACGGGCTCAAGCTCCCGGCTCAAGGACAGGCTGTCCGTCTCCTGCCCGTAAATCCATGCAGTACAGAAACAAAAGGAAAGGAAAAAGAATACAATCAGCCGGGGCATATGTCGATTAGTTATGTTGTTAAGTTATTAGCTGTTCCAATTGCACTACTGTTAGCTATTTATCTCTTGTTCTATCACCCTGCCCCTTACCACCAACCGTAGCAAAAATATATTTAAAATAATCACCGGTTGTCAGGCTCTCCAGCATCTCGGCATCTATAATAGCCAATTCACGAGGTGTCGACATATCTATCTCATTTATTTGAGCAAGGCCTGTAATTCCTGGCTTTTGATTATACACACCCCTTTTATCACGCTCCTCAATCAGTTCCGTTTGATTGTACAAGTTGGGGCGAGGACCTACAAGGCTCATATCACCCTTTAGCACATTAAATAGCTGCGGAAGCTCATCAAGCTTTGTTCTTCTAAGAAAAGCACCAAATTTAGTTATCTCGGTTGTGTTTGCCAAATGTGTTGCCACTTGCTTTGCATTCACATTCATTGTTCTAAATTTGTATAGGTTGAATGGTTTCTTGTTTCTCCCCACCCTCTCTTGCTTAAATATTGGCGAACCTGTGTCAAACAGTCCAATTACATACAACACCAACATCACTGGTGATAGGAATAGTATTCCAAAAAAGGAAAATATAAAGTCAAATAATCGTATCATAAATAATAAACCTTTTAGTCGAAGCTTTTAATGGTTGTAGCGATTCCTTCCTTTGCAGAAATTGGCATTTTATCAATACCAAGTGCTGATTTTATTTTGGCATTACTAACCACATAATTCTCTGTGAGTTTTTGTAGTCTAAATGTATTTAGTGGAAGTTTCAATGTGGTTCCTATTTTAGCCATGCCATTTATTAAGCTTTGAGACATCTTCCATATTCTGGCTTTCTTACCCATAGCTTCACACATAGCCTCAATTAGCTCATTAGTAGATATTGCTTCATCATCACATACATGATAAATTCCACTCTCAACCTTTTCAGTAATGATCAGTTGCTTCACCACATACGATATGTTACCAATCGAGCAAAACGAACGTCTATTCTCATAAGCACCCAATGGCCAAGGAATACCACGCTTCACCACTCCATACAATAGGTTAAGGTTACCTTTATTACCAGGGCCATGTATCATTGCGGGGCGAACTATATACACACGCTTACCTTTCGACTTGTATTCCGGCTCCTTGCTTAATATATACTCTTCCGCTTTTATTTTCGACTCACCATACGGACCCACAGGATTAGGCTTCACATCCTCAGTAAGCACCTCACCGGGCACAAAATCAACAGCCGCTTTCACAGAACTAAAAAAGATAAATGTTTGTGCATCCGATTGCAGAAACCAATCAAAAATCCTTTGTGTCAGCCCTGTATTCACATCAAAATAACTCTTGGCATCGCTCTTATTGTCTGTGTCGTGTGCTTTCCCAGCCAGGTGTACCACAGCATTCACAGGAGGAACACTGCCTAAGCGATCCCAGGCAAATGTTTGCTTCACCCCCTTCTTTTCAGGCTGTCTTATGTCCAAACCATACAAGTTGTGCCGCTTACCCCAGTCATTAACAAAGTTAGAACCCACAAAACCATTTATTCCGGTTATTAGTATATTCATTATATCCTATTTGTATATTTCATAAAAGAGTTCACAAATTTACTGATAATGCAACTATTGGGCAAATGAATTTTAGGAGTTATCTGGTTAATTGGTTAATTGATGATGCCGTCCGCATCCAAACACTGTTTGCATATCTTGCTGACGCAGATTTGTAATCCGTGCCACATAACTAAATTCATATCACTTCCGATAATCCCTCCCTTCCTGCATAATCCATCATACGCAGCACGGCTGTATCTGTAATTTTCTGCTTTAAAAACCCACTGATGAATTGGTAATGAAAAATGCCGACTGTCAGATCCAACCTAAACCTTTACAGATTAAACAGTGTGCTGTCCGCCGGTAATGAAGCATAGCATGAATATTTATTCAAAAAACGCAGCCCGTCAGATCACACCTGCAGCTCAAAAGCAAGTTCGTAACTGATGAGTGATTTGTTGTTTTACAACTATATAGTGGTCTATCTACTCTCTTTAATTATAATTTTAACTTTAAAGTACCAGATGTGATTTATATCTATTTTAGACAATTTTCACAAAATACGTCATTCCAGAATTATTCTGTATTACTCAAATTTAATACCCGTCTGTTCATCACTTGTGAACATAAATTAATTCTTGAATTATACTATTCAACCAACCTTTTGAAAAAGAATACTTTCTAAAAGCGATATATTCATTAGAAAGGTCTTTGGAGACTTGTACAAATCGTCGTACTAATACTGCAATAGCTTGACGTTGCTCTTCCTCATTTTTGCTATTGACTAATTCTGCCTGAATTTCGTTTTTAAATCTATCCAATATTTTACGCCTTTCATCATTAAGATATTTTCGATCTAGTTTACAGGTCATAATTGTGTATTTTAAGTTAGGTTCCAAAGAATCTACTTTCCCATCTCTTGAAAAAGTGAGATTATTTGCAGGATCTAAAATCTCTGGGTTAACCATTTTAGGTTGTTCGGTAAGATCATAAGTCGCAGAAAGATTGTTTACATCTCTTAAATTACGCTCATCATTGTCAAAAGAACATATATCTCCGTTTAGTTCAAAGTTTATCCCTTTGTGTTCATTACACGTAGGACAAGCTAGAATTAAATTATCCCAACTGTATGCCAACCAATAATATATTTTCTTAGGTCTAAAGTGGTCTACATGCAATTGCTCAACCTTCTGTTCACAAAAGGCACATTTACTATTATATATTTTTTTTAATCTCCCTTTTATATCATCTAATTTATATCGACTATTGTAATTAGGATTATCAATATATGACCCATTGTTAATTAATTCCGTTCTCTTTGTATGTGTAGTTCTACTTGATCTGGGAATTCGACCATCAGGGAATTTATCTGTAAATGCAGGGACTAATGATTTGGGAATATCATTAATATCTTTTGTCACTTTAATCATTGCTCAACTCCTCATTGATTATATTAGTGATTATATCGTCAATTTCCTTGTCACTAATAAAGTTTTTCCCTTCTAATTTTTGAGTTTCCAATCTATTTTTGAGCTGATTATTTATTTTATACAACAAATAGCTATCATCCGTATTAGCGTTTTCATTATTTGTGTCTAACCTAGAATCATCTAATCCAAAAAGCGGAGAAGTCAAAAGTGTATTTATCATTAAATGATTTAAATCCTTTCTCAAATAGGGATCACTGGTTTTTGTTTCCCCGTTTTCTCTATATATCCTATACACAATTGCATCATTTGATGCTCCTTGGATAATTGTTGGACTATGCGTTGTAAAGAAGAATTGTATGCAGCGGAATAATCCGCGAAGCCTTTTAATTATAACTTGCTGCCACTTAGGATGTAAGTGTAGATCAATCTCATCTACAAGCACAACCCCTTTAATTGATTTTATATCTTTATTTTTTCCGACATTAAAACTTAGTCGATATAAAATATCGCAAACAAAAATAATGATACTTCGATACCCTTCTGATAATTGTTCAAAATTCAGCTTATACCCTTTTTCTATGAAATAAACATCTGTTCCCTGAATTTCGACCTTAACATTTCGCTCTAACAGTTCATAGAACATATTTTCGAGTTCGGTAGTTACGAAACGAAAAGTATCTTTATTCTTTTCATCATTCTTACTAAGGCTTTCTAATTCAAGTAATTTTTGATTTTTCAGCCATGTTATTGGATCATTTAGCGTTTTATTGAAATCGAACAATGACATAAACCCGTATTCCTCTGGCGTATCAGCTGAATATCTTCCTCTGTGTGTCCCATAGGCATAGATGTTTTCAATATAGTTTGCTTGTTGAGGATTATATTCTTTGCCAAATTCATCATAGCCTTTAAGTTGCAAACTTTTATTTTTTCGCAATATATCTACTGCCCTTCCTGTTTCTTCTTGGTCGGTTTTTGTCGTAATATAGTTGCCATTAAATGCTAAGTATAACGCCATTAACAACAACGACTTTCCATCGCCATTCTCTCCTAAAAAATATATTTCTTTAGAATTGCTAAAGTTCAAATCAACATGTTTAATTGAGAAGAAATTATTAATAATAATCCTATTAATATAATGAGAATCAAATGGTATTCCTTCCAGCCATGCTTTAAACTGTTTACGATTTATTCCTAATGCTTCATGAAAATTGTTGTGAAAACATTCTTCATAAAATCTTTCGATAGAAAGCGATTGTTTGGTTAGTCTGGAAAAGCGTTCTAAAAGAACATCTTTAAACAATTTGCCGATGGCAGGATTATAAAAAACAATGGAGATGTCATATGGTACCTGTTCTTGTCTTCTGTAAAAAGGCTCCGCAGCCCCCGATTCGACTAAAGCACTTCTAATATTTGTGTACTGCTTACCTGATTCTATCTTAAATACTCCTTTCATGTTGTTAGTGGAATATTTAGTAGCAAATTCATTAACAATTCCACCATGTGTAAAAATCAAAGCGAGCAATGAGAATATTTTCTTTTCTGCGGGATATTTTTGGATTTCGATCCAATATTGGGGGATGGGGTCTTTCAAACTTTTTACTCCAAGAAAAGAACGTAAAATTGGTTCGTCAATACCAGTTTCTTTATTCATAAACCGCTGAATTGTTTCAACACTATACACAACATCAAGTGCTTGAACAATATCATATTTTGTCCAAGAAGTTTTCAGTTTTGAAAAATCAATGTGTGTTTCCATAGGCTTATCTCATCTTCTTGTAAGATATAATTAATTCATTGACATCCATATTGTGTTCGTCAGATCTCCCCATTTTACTGTGTATATGTTCTTTTGTCCAGACTTCATTTTGATATAAGTTTCCAAAGATTGAGTTCCCTATCTTTAAGATTTCATCTTGGCTAATCATGCCATTGTCACTGTAACTTAAAATAATGTGAGAATCCCTCGCTTTAACATTTTCAAATAATACTCTAAAAGCATTATTAACCTCGGTTCTCTTCCCAAAAGGAGATTGGTGGCGGTCTTCTCTATAACGCCCTTTGTACTTGACGGTAGGGTAGTCATATTTTACCAATGTCTCTATTGCATGATAGAATCTGGAATAATGCACTGAACTATATGGTGGATCAGCATAAACAATCGTATTGGGTTCTATTATTCTTAAACAATCTGGATAATCTAAAGTTGACACTCGATATTCATGATTAGGAGTAATATCTAATACCTCTGTCAATTCCATAAATTTCCTTTCAAAAAGCGACCAGACTTCCTTATGTCGATAGATTAGAATATCGTTCATGTTGGATTCATTCATGTCTCTGAATTGGGCAAAATGCCCAGTTCCTTGAGATGTATATGACATTGCAAATATAAGAGAGGACATAATAACATAAAATTCCGCTTTCCCCTTATATTCTTCTGCAACAGCCCTTATTGAATCAAACCACACACATTGATTGAAAGACCAATAAGTTCCCGAGTAATATTTAGTAAAAAGATTGAATCCGATATCAAAATTATGATCTATTAATTTTTGTTGTTCTTGCTCCAATTTCTCAATAATAGAAAAATCATCATCCCTATTATAATTAAACTGTAGATTTGGATATTTTTGATGAAATTCATTTACAAGACATTCAACTCTTTCGTGAATCTCATTAATACAGGATGGATTTATAGTTTCTCTGAGATTAAGCAAGTAGGTGTTTGCAAATATAGACGTATAGCTTTGGATGTCATTTATTTGAAGATTATATTCATCTTTTAAAGAGCAACCTACAACTGATGTCCCTGCGAAAAGATCACAAAACCACTCTGAATCAATATCAAGTAGATTTATGGATCCCATTATGAAATCCAAGATTTCACGTTTGGAACCCATATATTTCATCAGGTGAGGCATTTTCTGAGTTTCAACCATATATATAATTATAAAATCTTTCTTTGTTCCATTTTACCAGAATACTGCAAAAATAGTCAAAAAGCAGTTTAAAACAAACTTCATTTCTAATTGACTGCATCAACTTTATAGACTTTGTCCAACATTCAATAACCTGTTTCATTTAGATTTAGTCGAAATATTTACTCAATTTGAATGGAGGTATTTTCTAATCAGTAGGATACAGCGAAGGACTCTCGGATAATTCCGCACATACAAGCATCTTGGGTAAGTTCATTCTTCTAATACCCAAGTTTCAGCACTTTAGACTCAAACAGCTTATACATCTCTGTTAATGCGCCACTGACATTGCTATTTTCAAATTCGCCCAAAGCGTTAGCGTTATTAACAGCTACCTCCAGTTTAGGGTGCAATACGGTGTAGATATCATTGCTTTTCCTTATAAAACACTTCTCAGACTTTTCATAATCTTTCATGTGTTTCCTCAGCTGCTTTTCTGCACCACCACAACCATTGAACTTCTTAGCAGTTTTTTCGCAATGTAATAAAAACCAAAACTCAAGGCATGGATTATTGATAAGCATTGTCACATTCTTAATTGTCAGGCTTTTATTCCTGATACTTATAAAGCTGTTTACCGGTGACTTCCCTCTCCTGCTCCATTCTCTCTTCTTTCAATATTTGATCCAAATCAACTATCCAAAAAATATGCTGATATTCTTTAGCTAAAGCTCAACTTCTTCAAATTGCACTTCAAGATTCCTTTTTATAGGCAATTTGGGCATGATATTCATTCTGATATCATTTCTCTTTTCCTCAAATTGTTTCAGCTTCTCTAAATACCACAATTCAGTTTACCCATCTACAACCATTGCAACAGCAGTTCTTTTCGGCCACATACTCTTCTTTTCCTGTAATTTCCAGCACATAATATTCAGAAAGTTTATCAGAGCTGCCAACCTCAAACGAAAGCGTTTGTCGATCCTTTATGGGTCCAAAGTTTTGTATGGGAAAGTCAATGATCATAGTTTTACCTCCCGTATTTGTAATCAGGCTACAAATATAAGGACTATAATTGCAAATACGCGTATTTTATGGCTCTATAACGTTTAGTGTGGGTAATTCTCTAAAAGCATTAACTTTGCAATATGAATAGTACAGAAATCTTTAGCATCGCATTAGGTCTTTCCTCTCCATGATATGTTGAGAAAGTTGAGTTTTTAAGTTCTTCATTTGGAGTCTCACATGAAACTCCATTTACATCTAAACTTTGGGCGTGGATATAGGTTCAAAAATAAATCACAAATAACCCCACATCCCCTCCGTCATTTCCTTATTCACCTCAGCGCGGCCAAACCGTTTAATAAATTCAGTACAAACAAAAGATTGATATTCGTAGTTTTGCAATTGACTTACAAACTGCTCAACGTTGCAAGGTTCAAATAAAATGGAATTTTCAATGTTGTTCTTCACAAAATCAGCTGCAAAACATTAAAAATCTACTGCCCTATAAATCGCCCAAATACCACCCATACATTTTTCTTACCCCCTCATCTATCTCAACAACATGCTTCCATCCCAGACTGTTGAGTTTGGTTACATCTGTGAGTTTACGCATCGTGCCGTCGGGCATTGAAGTATCGAAATCGATATTGCCTTCATAACCTATTTGTCTCTTGACAAGCATGGCCAGGTCTTTTATACTGATATCCTTCCCCGTTCCAATATTGATGTGGCAGTTTCTGACCTCTTTGTGGTTACCTTTCAGATCATCAAAATTCACCTTTTCCATGATATATACGCAAGCATCAGCCATGTCTTCGCTCCACAAAAACTCACGCATAGGGCGGCCGCTACCCCATAGCGTTAACCCATTCTCACTGATGCCATATTTATTTAATATTGCTATAATTTCGTCTTTGGAACTTTCTCCCGAAATATTTTCAATCGGCCGTTTATTCAAATCCCTATTGATACTTTCCCAATCCTTTTTTATGAGAGATTGTGCCAGGTACATCTTTCGTATGATTGCCGGCAAAACATGACTCTTTTCGAGATCAAAATTGTCATTCGGGCCATACAGGTTGGTAGGCATCACTGCAATAAAATTGGTGCCGTACTGCAGGTTGAAGCTTTCACACATTTTTAGCCCCGCAATTTTTGAAATGGCATAGGGCTCGTTGGTATATTCCAGCGGGGAAGTCAGAAGCGCGTCTTCTTTCATGGGCTGAGGCGCTCCTTTGGGGTATATGCAGGTGCTGCCCAAAAATAAAAGTTTTTTTACGCCGTTTCGCCAGCTCTCTCCGATCACATTGTTTTGTATTTGCAGATTTCTGTATATAAAATCAGCCCTATAGGTGTTGTTTGCCACAATCCCACCCACGTGAGCAGCCGCAAGTATTACATATTCGGGTTGTTCTTCTTCAAAAAACTTAGCTACCGCCGCACCATCCATCAAATCTAACTCGGCATGTGTGCGTCCTATCAGGCGGGTATATCCTTTGGACAACAAGTTATTCCAAATGGCAGAACCAACCAACCCCCTGTGACCTGCAACATATATTTTGGCGCCCTTATCCATTGATATTCTCATCGACCTCACCTTTTAGCTTTAATTTTTTCACAAATCGCATATCATGTTTCACCATCAATCTCACCAGCTCTTCAAAAGGTGTTTTGGTAGGATTCCAGCCAAGCAGTGTTTTTGCCTTTGTCGGATCACCTAAGAGCTGCTCCACTTCTGCCGGTCTGAAGTATTTAGGATCTACCTCCACAATCACCTTTCCTGTATCGGCATCAATTCCTTTTTCATCGACTCCTTCACCCTCCCATTTCAAATTAATGCCGGCTTCGGCAAAAGCAAGCGTACAAAATTCCCTCACCGAATGCATCTCGCCCGTGGCAATCACAAAATCTTCCGGTTCCGGGTGTTGCAGCATCATCCACATACATTCCACATAATCTTTTGCATAACCCCAGTCGCGCTTCGCATCCATGTTGCCTAAATAAAGCTTGTCTTGCATACCTTGGGCAATACGTGCTGCAGCGATAGTGATTTTCCGTGTCACAAATATTTCGCCGCGGCGTTCGCTCTCATGGTTAAATAAAATGCCGTTCACTGCAAACATGCCGTACGATTCTCTGTAGTTTTTGGTGATCCAGTATCCGTAAAGCTTTGCCACTCCGTATGGGCTGCGCGGATAAAATGGTGTGGTCTCCTTTTGCGGCACCTCCTGCACCAAGCCGAACAATTCCGATGTGGATGCCTGGTATATACGGCTCTTCTTCTCCAATCCCAATATCCGCACAGCTTCCAACAGGCGCAAAGTACCCACCGCATCCGTCTCGGCTGTGTATTCAGGAACATCAAAACTCACTTTTACATGGCTTTGGGCAGCAAGGTTGTATATCTCGTCAGGCTGCAAAGCCTGTATCACCCGTATCAGCGAACTCGAATCTGTCATATCAGCATAGTGGAGGTTGATCAATCTCTTTTTTTGCATATCCCGTACCCACTCATCAAAATATAAATGTTCTATCCGTCCGGTGTTAAACGACGATGAACGGCGCAGCAATCCGTGCACTTCATATCCTTTTTCTAAAAGCAATTCTGCAAGATACGATCCATCCTGCCCCGTGATACCGGTAATTAAAGCAATTTTTGTCATTGTATCTATGTTTATATGTTTTGTCTCTAAATTCTGATTCCAAGTATGTGCACCTCTGACTTCTAATATTTTTCACCTTTTCAATTCGGTAATTTTATACAGATATTTCAAAGGCAATAACAACATACTACTCTTGATTCCATATTTCCTGCAGGCCTTCACAATTTCTTTATTCAACAACACCCTGCTCTTAAAGTTTTCAGTGCTGACTCCGCCAGTGCGCATGGTCACAAAATCTTTATTCAAATAAATGCTCTTTACTCTATATTTATACAAATATCTTATAAGCAGGTCATAGTCGGCCGCTATCTTATAATCCAGCGAATAATAACCATGCTTGTCATATTCAGACTTCTTCATATAAAAGGAAGGATGTGCCGGCATAAAGCCAAATCTGAACAAGGAGGGTTTAAATATCTTGGATGAATAATACCTCACAGTCTTTTGAAGATCTCCGGGATCAACAAACTTGATATCACCATACAGGGCATCAATATCATTGCTCCTAAAAGCATCAACAACAGTTTCAACCACGTCATCCGACGAGAAGAAATCATCAGAGTTCAAGATGCCTATCACATCTCCCGAAGCAGCTTTTATTCCCTTATTCATAGCGTCATATATCCCCTTGTCTGGTTCAGAGATAATTTTACTCACGCGTTTCCCATATTTCACCACCTGTTCAAGCGTATCATCACTGCTCGCTCCATCTACTATAATATGCTCTATATTTTTATGCGTCTGTGAATTCACGCTTTCAAGCGTATCACGTATGGTTGCCCCGCTGTTGTAGGTTGCGGTTATTATTGATATTTTCATCTATAGTTTCTTCTGTTTTTTTCAATCCACAAAGATACTAGATATTCCGCCCCATATGCACCCACTTTCCGGTCAAAATCCATTGATTCGATAAGACATCAAAGTCATCAAGAAT
>CAKUWM010000068.1 GCA_934699305.1 uncultured Saprospiraceae bacterium
ATTGATTGTCATAAAAGTGTTCCAATAATGCCGCAAATTGCTTTAAACAATAATACTCCATCAATTATAATGAGATAAAATAATATTTTCCGTTCTTTTTTTAAAGACAAGGCAATTAAAATTGATGCTAAAAAAGGTATTAAATTTATCAAATATCTATCCAAATGAAAATCCATTGTATATGAAAATAGTGAAAATGAAACTATTCCGGCCAATAACATTGGGATAAATATGAAGTAAATTGTTTTCTGTATTCCAAATGATACGACAAAAGTTCTGAGCTGATCATTGGCATCGGTGGGATAATCTTTGATGTCAAAAAGAATGGCATTGGCTGTACAAAACATCCAATTTTTTATAAAAAACCATACCAGTAAATGCCAGTTTAGAACAAATTCTATTTGATTTGCCTGAAGAAAAATTATTGGTAATATAGTTGAAAAATATGCCCATTCCCAGCCAATGATAAAGGATTTTAACCATCCTGAATGACGTATATCGAAGCCGAAGTATTTCTTTGAAATTAGACCATAATAAAACAAGGCTCCAACTAAAGTCAAAAAGGATATGACATACCAAGGAAATGCTATTTTTTCAAGTCTGTAGGTTCCTGCAAAAAAGGAATAAAAAAGGATACAAAGTGGTACAGCAGTCCAGATTATTTCCAACTTTTTTAATATAAATCGATTCCGTTGATACCATCTGCTCCTTGGGTTTTGTTGGCTTTGTTTTTCAGTTTCTCTTAGATATGCGTAGGTATAATATCCGATGGGTAAAAGAAAAATTACGGTGTAATCTGAAATGGAATTTAAAGGCAATCCAATCTGTAATGATGCCTCAATGCATAATGCAACAGCGAGAATACCGACAAAGTAATTGCCGAAAAAAATGGCTTCAATGAAATTGTCAATCTTTTTCGATGGAATAATATTATGATTGTTAGATAAATATATATTAATTTACTTCACATTTATTTGTGTTGACTATTCGGCTTTTATAATTAACTGTATTGAATAGCAATCCTTAAAAAATGTATGAAGTAAAGATATAAAAATATAGGTTTATCATGGAAAGTGTCATAATATATTTGTGAAATTAGCATCTATTATAAGATAAGTTTCCCGGAATCTATTTGTTCTTTTTGAAAAAAGCTGTAGAATTACTAAAACTTGGTTTTCAAAATTTCCATTGCCAATAGAAATAGGGTATGAATAGGGGGACATAAGCATCCGCCTGTATATCAGGAAACTTATTGTAGAATCCGGCCCATTCTATTCGAAAGCTTCTTAATAGTCCAAATTTGTTTTTATAGAATGGCGCTAACCTTACACCATACATGATTTCAAGTTTTCTGGGAACGTTATCAATATAATTAAAAGTAGTTCCATAGGAAGAATTAATGTGGAAACTGATCCATTTTAATCGATAATCTAAGCCGAAAGATAAATCAGGGGTTATTTTGTTTTTAAAGACCTTTGCTATCTGATTGGAAGTGTCTTTATTAACAAGTCTAAGGTGTTGTGCGTATGTTGCACCCAAAGATGCATGAATATAAAAGTTAGGTATGATGATCCAACTGGCATTCAGGTGGTTATACCAGCTACTTTTTTGCCTGAATGTTGCAAAATAAGGATTATCCGATTGGTCAAATTCATTGTAGATATATTGATACATCGTCTCAAAGGCCAGAGCCGGCTTCCACTTTGATTGATTTGATATCCTAAATCTGAAATTAAAACTTGGAACAGGAAGATTGGGTTTAACAAACAATCCACCAATAAGTGGAAGGAAATCTATTTCCGCTGTAAATCGGTCTGTAATACCAATCCAGCCCCAACTGGGGAAAGGCAATGAGCGAGGTGCTTGATTATATACACATTCGACTTTTTGGAGAGTATATGCGGTATTGCTATTTAATGGATGAAGAAAAATATCGGATTGCAAACCATCGGGAGAGAATGAGGGTTTATTATTTACAATATTATTTTGTGAATAAATTTGAAAGGAAGTGAGTACAAAAATGGTTAATTGTGTCAACTTTGAATTATTCCATACCATAGCAATTTGATTTTATTGATTTAGAACAGAATGCATAGATTTTTGGATCAAATTAAAGAAAAAAAGCAGCCTATTTTTACAATAGGCTGCTTTCTATTTGAAACCAAAAAATAATTATAGTTTTTTAACCGTATAGGTATATCCGGTAGGAGCAAGGGTCATTACAATTTCGTAATTAGCTGCTTCAGCGATTACGATATTGGCACCATCTGCCTCTAAGCTTCCATCTGCATTGTTGTCGCCAAAGTTAAAGCCCCAATCGTGATTAGCTCTAAACTTGAATTCGCCGGCGGAAAGTGCACCGGTAAATGTCCAGGAGTAATCACCTGATTTTACCATTGGAGTTTCATCATTCCATCCTCCGGAAGTGGCGCTTCCGATGACACCCCATTCTTGGCGAAGGGCTGTCCACGTTCCACTGATGAAATCACAATCTATTCTGTAGAAACCCTCATCAGTAAGCTTACAGTTTTGTTCATCATTTTGTTCTAATACTCCGGTTTGAGTTTTGTTGTCTCCCCAATCACCGTCCCAGCTTTGTGCCTGAAGGAATTTAAATTCTCCATTGGCTGTCACCGGTGAATATATTCTGAACTTACCATCTTCTAATTTTGTAAATGGCGCAGAATTTCCAGGATCCCAACCTGCCGGGACGCCCCCGCCTACTAAGAATAGGTTTTCAGGGAAATTAGACTCAGTAATTGTTGCTGAATTAGTTCCAAGATTGACAACAACTTTATATTTTCCGGCAGCCGGCATCTTGATGTTAGCTCCATCGCGCTTTAACTGGAAAGCTTTGCCTATTTCGAATGCTTCGCCATCAGCCAAACCCCAATTGACATCCCAACTTCCGGGTATTGCCCTGAATTTCATTTCTTTATCCTGAAGATCCGTAACAATGGAGAAGACACCATTACCATTGTCGGTCAGCGGTATATCCGTATTCCAGTCAATACCGGCATCGCCAATGATATTCATGGTACCTGCGACTTCAGAAACGGTCAAAGTGTTATTGTCCACATCGACTAATATTTGGAATAGTCCACTTACGCCGCCATCAGGTAGCTTGAGATTGGCTCCCCCTAATTTGAGCGCCATTGCTTTTCCAAATGCAAAGGTTTCATCATCCGCTAATCCCCAGTTGATATCCCAGCTTCCTGCGTCTCTTCTCACTTTGAATTCCTTGCCATATTGTAATTCTGTTACTACTGCAAATTTCTTAACACCAATCAAGTTCATCGGTACATCAACATCCCACCCTTGGGCTGCATCTCCGATAATATTCATGGTTGTTGCATCTATTGAGGTTGTTGGGCCTTTGTATGCCGTCATGTTGATACCAAGGATATTGGAAATATATCTCTCATTATTATTTTTATAAGAAGATATTACTCTGACGTCCATGTCGTGCGGTTCATCATAAAGATATCCGAAGCCTGACAAAATGTTGTTTAATTCTCTGCCGGTAAATTGCTTTTTAAAGGCGCCAACGACAACAGACTGGCTTGCATTGGCAAATTCGGTGCCTTTTTCAGCGATTTCAATGACAAATTTGTAATTGGCTTTGTCTGTGGCATACTGTGGATCAGTCCAATCTAAAGTTAAAACGATATTGTCTGAATCAGAAGCCGGTGGAGCGACCACATCAGCAGAGGCCTTTACGGTTACTGCTTTGCCATTGCCATAAGTATCCAGGTCGTCAAACTTCTTACATGCTGTGAAGAAGAATCCGAGACAAGCCGTTAGAATGAATAAATTATATATTTTTTTCATCTGTTTTTATTTTTTATAAATATGATACTGTTCGATTCCTATAATTTAGAAGCAAATAACTTGCCTCGCTGGAAATCAACCGTTATTTTATACTTACCTGCTGAAGGAGGTCCGGGAAACTGT
The DNA here is from genome assembly GCA_934699305.1 of uncultured Saprospiraceae bacterium. Classification (GTDB taxonomy): domain Bacteria; phylum Bacteroidota; class Bacteroidia; order Chitinophagales; family Saprospiraceae; genus Parvibacillus. The sequence continues at coordinate 3,955 of CAKUWM010000068.1, forward strand.
GGATCGGAATCTTTCAATTCGATATCGCCACTTTCCCACGTTCCACCGGCTAACATGTGGTATTGTGTTCCCCATACGCCATCTTCCTGAATAAGTTTGTATCCGCCGCCACCCGGAAGGTCAATGGTTATTTCGTATAAAGTCTCAGAAACCTTTGTAAACGCTTGTAAGTCTTTAAATTCCGGCTTTAGTGGATTGTCCCAACCGTTGGGTGTAGCATCGCCTACCATCCAAAGTGTTCCGGTAGCAGGAGGCGTTACTTTAGGCGGGATGGCATACGGTGTAGCTTGTAAAGGTATAACATTGGAAACTAATTGTGAAAATTTGTCATCAATAGATGCAGTAACCCTGACTTCGAGGTTATAAGTGGTACCTACCTGCAATTCCATTTGATTCAACATATAATCATTTAATTCTTTTACCAAAACTTTTTTTCCGAGGTCACCATCCAGAGAAAGTTGCTTTCTATTGGGGGTAGTGAAATTTGCTCCCTGGAGATCAAATTCCAATAAGTACGTTACATTGTGTGAACTAACTCCTGAATTAAATTGGTATTCCGGATTAGTCCAATTGAGCGCAACACCTACATTATCCGCATTGTCGTAACTCATGGCTACTACATCGGTGCTCGCAGTCAATTTGGGCGCTGTTCCTCCTAAAAATTCTGATTTTATTTCATCCTTTTCACACGATGTAAATGAAATCAAAAATAGGAGACCGCTTAATATCATTAATAAATTCTTTTTCATCTGTTTGTTTTTAACATTTTTGAATGAAAGCCTACAACATAGAACAAATTATCATTGGAATTTCTTCTAAAAGTTGTGATGTTTTCTGCATTCAGCTTTCAAGTTAAATAAATTAGAACCCGCTATTTTGCGATAAATTAGGATTAGATGCTCTATTCGCACTTGGAATCGGGAATAAATTATACTTAGCATCAACCGCTGTACCATTAGCTACACCGCCTTTCCAAGGCCACAAATAGTCGCCTGAAGTAAGTTGCCCATAGCGTATAAGGTCTGTTCTCCTATGTCCTTCCCAGTATAATTCTCTTGATCTTTCGTCTAAGATAGTTTGTAATGACATGTCAGCAGATGTGAAATTGCCTGCTGTGCTTCCACCGTAAGCACGGGTTCTGATGGTGTTGATGTATCCCAATGCTGTGCCTGCGTCACCACCTGCTCCTCCTCGTAATACAGCTTCAGCATAAATCAAATACATTTCAGAAAGTCGGAAAACAGGAAAGTCTGTGTCCACAAATTCAGTTGTCGGATCTGAAACGGCCCCGCCATCAGATCTAACATTGACAAATTTCTTGACGTGTAAACCATTTTTAAAATCCCCGACAGATGGGATTGCGATTTGGCCTGAACTTGTACCAAATACGGATGTTGTGAACAATGCTCTTTGGTCCGTATTTCCACTGAGGTCAGTGAATTTATCTGCCAATCCTTTTGTCGCTCTATATCCACCCCAACCATTATTGGTGCCATATTCGGCGAAATCGTCACCACAAGCGGCATGAACCAAGAAAGTAGTGTTGGCGTATGATTTTGATCTTAGACCATCGCAATTTATTGTGAAAATAAATTCATCTTTTCTGGTATCATTATCCGCCATAAAGAGGCTTGAATAACTTGGTTGAAGGCTGTAACCTGCATTGATTACCTTAGATGCATACGTGATGGCATCGGTATATTGTGCAGTGCCTGTATATACTTCTGCATTTAGGTATATTCTGGCTAATAATGCCCATGCTGCAGCTTGGTCAACACGGCCGTAATCAGCCGTTTTTGCAGGCTTAAGATCTGTATCGATGGCTTTCAGTTCATTTACAATATACGTATATAAATCTTTACGACTTATTTCGCGTGGCAATTCTGTGCCGACACCATTTTCTTCCGTGATCAAGGTCGATTTTCCGAATAAGTCCATCATTACCCAATAATTGAAGGCTCTTAAAAACCTTGCTTCGGCACGGCTATTGGCAATATCTGATGCTTCACTGCCTGAAATACCTCTACCGGAGACCTTTTCAGCAGTTGATTCTCTCAGATACTCATTAATCAGTGTGATGTTGTATATTGGACGTGCATATAGCCCTAATATAAACGGATCAGACGCAGTGTATTGTAAATTGTGAAAATCATGGATAGTCTGGTCGTTCCAGGCTACGATTGCTTCGTCAGTAGGTAATTCTTGCGCATTGAAGAAGCTACGAATAAAACCAACTTGAGAACCCTCATCCAGGTTTCCTTTTATATCCGGATTGCCGGCAGGGCCTGCATTGCCGGTTACAGCAAGTGTGCCATATAATTTTGCCAATGCAGAACGATATCCATCGGCAGTAGCATAGGCTTTATCAGGTGTTAGGTCATTGACCGGATATAGGTCGAGTTTATTTGCGCAAGACCCAAATAATACGACCAAGACCAAGCCTGTAAATATATTTTTAAAATTAATATTTATCATTTCAAATAATTTTGGAATTTAAAAATCTAAGCTTGCGCCTATTGAATAAATACGTGGACGTGGATAAATTGTATTATCTACACCTGAGTCATTTGCCAGTTCGGGATCTAAACCTCGATATTTTGTGATGACAAATACATTTTGAATATTCGCTGATAACCTTAATGATGCTTTATCTTTGAATACACGACCAATATTGTATCCTATATTGAAATTATCCAATCTGAAAAATGAAGCATTTTCAATAAAGTAATCTGATAAATATTGATTGTTCAAAAACTTAGTGTCATCATAAATAACGGATCCATTGGAAATATAATTCACCGGGTCTTCTATTCTTCTTAATGACGCTGATTGTGATGCGAAGTTGTTGTATAGATAATTGTTGAAAGAGCCGTGTCCTGCAATGCCTATTGACAATTTGTTGATGATAACTTGAGTATTGAATCCTAAAGTAACATCCGGTGCAGGATTGGTATAAAGATAAAGGTCGTTGTCGTCGATTTGTCCGTCTCTATTCAGGTCTTCATATAAACCTTCAATAGGTGCACCGGTTTTACTGTCATATACCTGCTTATACACAAAGAATGTATAAGGTGTATAGCCAACTTCAAACTTGCCGATACTGTTACCTGTTCCGCCGGCTATACCTGATACGTTGATTCCCTTAAAGGATGGATCCTGATTTTTCAACAAATTAGTAATCTTAGATTCATTTTTTGCAATGTTAAAGCCTAACGACCAGATTAATTTCTCGTTTTTAATCGGAATCGTATTGATTGTCAGTTCAATCCCTTTGACATCCATATTTCCTACATTGGTTAATAGAGAAATGTCGAAGTTAGAGCCCGGAGCAACCGGTACGACGCTCAGTAAATCTTTGGTTTCTTTGCGATAGAAATCCAAGCTACCGGTAATTCTATCATTGGCAAAGCCAAAATCTAAGCCGACATTGGTGGTAGTGGTTGTTTCCCATTTTATATTAGCGTCATAGGCATTAGGTCTAATAAATGGGTAAAATTGATTGCCAAATTGATATTGGGCTGTACTGCTACTTACACCATATACAGGAAGATAAGAATAATAAGAACCAATATCTTGTTGTCCTGTAACCCCATAGCCTAACCTAAGTTTCAAATCAGAAACTACTTTGCTCTTGCTGAAGAATTCTTCTCTCATTTTCCATGCTACCGCTGCAGCAGGGAAGTATCCAACGCGGTTGTCTTTTGAAAACTTAGAAGAAGCGTCTCTACGTATAGATCCTGTGATTAAATATTTATTTGCCAAAGTTAAATTGACTCGACCAAAATAGGATTCTAATCTAAATTGAGGCTTATCTGTTTTAAATGTAGGTTGTGTGCCTGCAATAGCTGTGTCGCCTGTGACAGAATAAGAAGGATAGTTATAGACATCCGTATAGAAATCCTGATAGCTATGACCTGCCAATACGTCGATCGATGAATTTTTACCTAATTTCTTTTCGTAGTATAGAGAAAGGTCAATTAAGGTATTGGATTTACCTTGTTTGTATTCTGTTCGGCGTCCACCCGTTTGGTAATTGGTTGCGGATAAAGGAGAGAACTCATCCTTGCCACTTCCTTGTATTTTATCCATACCTAAATTGGCTTGTACGTGTAGATCCGGTAAGAAAGGTAAGCTATAGTCCGCTTGAATATTTCCGATAAATCTACTTACGGTGGAAGTATTGTCTCTTAGTTCCAATAATCCGACCGGGTTTCTTGTCGCCAATAAGTTGACGGTATTTTCATTTTGTAACCATTCGTAATAATCGCCAAATTTATTGCTTGCATTGACCGACTGAGTCGGGTCAAATGATACAGCTGCACCAATGGCTCCTTCGTCGGCCCAAACATTTTTTGTCTGGCTACCTTTTATTGCAATATTGATTTTTAAGTCGTCATCCAAAAAGGTTGGATTGATATTCAAACTCCCTGAAAGACGCTTAAAGTTGTTGGTTTTTAATATACCATCTTGATTGTCAAATCCTACAGAGGCTCTGAAGGGAATATCGGCCAAGGTACCTCCAACACTAAGGTTGTTGTTGTTGCCAAAAGCAGAACGATAGATTTGATCTTGCCAGTCAGTATTGGCAGTGCCCAATAACTTGATGTAGTTTTGGTTGCCTGTACCATTTACGATGGCTCTTATCTGATCGCCGTCATATACGTCCACTTTCTTTGATATTTGAGAAATAGAAACTTGCGTATTAAAATTCCAGGTTAATTTGCCGGGATTTCCCTTTTTTGTCGTAATGATGAGTACACCATTAGAGGCTCTGGAACCGTAAAGTGCCGTTGCAGAAGCATCTTTGAGGACGGAGATGGATTCAATATCATCTGAATTGATGGTGTTGAGCAAATTTCCGGAACCCGCAATTCCATTGCTTTCCACCGGCACTCCGTCAATGACGATGAGTGGATCGTTGCTGGCATTGAGGGAAGCTCCACCCCGGATACGAATACGTGAACCGCCACCGGCTGAACCGCCACCACTTGTCACTTGGAGTCCTGCGACCTTACCGGTAAGTAATTGTTCCGGAGTGGCTATATTTCCACGCTGGAAATCACTTTCGCCGACTGATGTCACGGATCCCGTCAAATCTTCTTTTTTTCGTGTACCATAAGCTACCACAACGACATTGTCCAAAACTTTTATGTCTTGTTCAAGGGTAATGGTAACATTCGCTGAAGTTCGGTTTGTTAAGTCAACATTGACTACTTTAGTAGTATAACCGATTGAAGAAACAGTGATGGAAACAAGTTTGCCACTTACGTTTTCCAACTTAAAGTTTCCTGAAATATCCGTGACAGTGCCATTGTCTGTGCCTGTCTGTAAAATAGTTGCTCCGATAAGTCCATCTCCATTAGTATCCATAACATTACCCGTAATGACGGATTGAGCTTGAATAAACGAAAAGGATAGCAGGGCAAGCATTGTAAATAAACATTGCTTCATAAAACTAACTTTTGTATTATAAATTTTTTGTTCAAAATGATTTATACAATGTGTAAAAATTACACATTAATCATAGCGAAGATAATTCCTTTTGTTTGATTAGGAAAATATTTCAAGGCATTTTTACAAATAAAATTTAGATACTTTGATTTAATTTAAATAATAATATTTTATTTTAATTTTATTGCCCAATAATCGTTTGAAAATGATGAAATTAACCAACTCCTTTTTTAAACCACAATATTTAATTTGCTTCGTGTTAATTTTACAATAAGCTAACAAATTGATTTATTGTGAATGGAGGATTGACCCTTTGATGTAATCAGTATCTACTCCGTTTTTCTAAATTATTGTTAAATCATTTTTTTTACAAGGTAAGCTATATACTATTTTACCGCCAAATAAGGTTATAAAATGTAATGAATTCGCTTTTTTTTATTTTATTGTTTTTAATTCCTTTTAACGGGGATTACGAGTTATTTAAAGTAAAAATCGTTCAATTGGTTAATGAATATCGGTTGAATGGTTGTAATTGTGGCAATCAGTATATGAAACCGGTGAATCCATTGAGTTGGAATGATGCGTTAGGACGTTCTTCGGCTATACATGCTATTGATATGGATAAGTATCGCTATTTCAGCCATCAAAGTTTCAATGGAATGAGTATTAGTAGTAGAATAAGTCAAACCGGATATGATTGGGGCAGGGTAGCGGAGAATATTGCTTTTGGGCAAAAAACCATAAGGCAAGTGGTTGAAGATTGGATGAAAAGTCCGAGTCATTGTATGAACATTATGAATCCTGATTTCAGGGATTTGGGCGTTGCAAAAAAAGGCAAATATTGGGTAATGGATTTGGGTGTCGAAAGATAATAAAGTTATTTCGGGATGGATTAAGCCACCTTATTGTATTCATTTACCTGAAATGCTTGATATAAAAGTCCACCACACGCAGGTCAACCATAATATCCCTTTGTCTAAGCGGCTTTTTTAACACGATACCTTCTAAAGTGGTGCATCTACTGAGGGCTACATAGGTTTGTCCGAATTCAAATGCGCCGCCTTCCATGTCGAGGATAACCTTTTCGAAGGTTTGGCCTTGGCTCTTATGGATGGACATTGCCCAGGCGAGTTTTATAGGAAATGCTTCGAGTGTCCCGACTACTTCTGGCTTGATATGTCCATCAGCCTCTGTGTCAAGTCGATAACGAATCATATCCCATGTCGACCGTCCAATAGTCACCTCTTTGTCCTCGTGATTAAGGCGAATCCGAATAAAATTGGTATCCAGGTCTGTTACGATTCCAAGGGTGCCATTGACATATTCTTTGTCGGGATCATTTTTTACAAAAATTACCTGAGCACCCACCTTGATTCTCAAGACCGGATCGATCGGCATATTGTTTGGATTGTATTCACCCGTGATGGTGGGTAGATAAGTGCGTTCTTCGCTTTGTAGTTCAGCCAACTTTTGTTGATTAATCCGTTGCATGGTAGCATTTCTTGGACTCAAATAAAT
>CAKUWM010000069.1 GCA_934699305.1 uncultured Saprospiraceae bacterium
AAAAAAACATTGATTTCGAGTCGTAAATCGATTCCGTATCATCTTATGCGAAATGTGGGATAAAGGTATTGATTACATAAAATTATACTTTAGCTAAATGATTTTGTAGCCTATTTATATTTAAACCGCCGGATATATCGCCAATAAAATTTTAGGCTAAAAGTTAGAATGTCGAAAAAATATCATATCTTTATGACTCCTACAAAATTGACAAATAATATGTTAAAATACTTTCTAATCGCCCTCTCCTTGTGGTCTCTTACATCAGACCTCTATGGTCAATTGGATATAAGGTTATATAATAGCCCTTTTATTGAGAAAAACAGTATAAAATATTCCACTGCCCGTTATACCGTACAATCATTCAACGTATTAAATCAAACTTCAAAATACAAAAATATTAATTTCAAGAATTTTCATTTTTCCCTATCATATAACATAAAAAACAACTGGTATCTTGGATTGAGCCTTGGTGTATTACAAAACAAATTGTTTTCTGAATATAATTATAAAGAGTATTATTTGGGGATTGAGTATAAAGGCTTAGCCTATTCATACATTGAAATCAATGAAACCAAAACGAGTTTTAATGTATTTCTAGAAAAAAGGTTTCTCAAACGCCAGAAAATGTTTATCAATGCAGATATTGGTGTTTATAGAAACGCGACAACCTTATATAAAACATCTAATTTTACCTCATATTATGGCAATGAAGATATCAAGAATGCACATTCGATTGAGAATAGATTGGATTATGTCCCAAAATTTGGTTTTCACATGGGATATACCTTATTCAACGGCCCATTAAAACTAGTTCCAACCTTAGGATATAATTTTTATGGAAGGTTTAATTACAGTGAATTAAGTAAACAACATAAAGTAATCTTGTCGACGCAATTATCCCTTTTTGACGTAGGATTAGGTGTACAATATTCTATCAAATACCACTAAAAAAATTATCGTGAACAATAAAATTATCTGTACCATTTTTGTATTCCTTACATTCCATATTGTAGCAAATGCTCAATACGAACTAAGGATAGGTGTGGGAGGTTACGCATATTATGTTAAGTATGGAAAAGGTTTCGAACCACAAAGCAATAACTACCATTACAATTATGGTCCATTAAATGACAATAAAAAAAAATTTACTGAAAAATCGTCTCCTGGCCTATCCATTACGTATTTGCAACCATTCGATGATGTCCTTAGTTTGGGTCTTACAGTTGATTTTAATGCGGACAACTTTTTGACGAGTGGATATTCTTTTTTTTCGGATACAACTACTGTGGACAATAAGAAAACTATTTTTAATTCGAATGTGAATTATACTATTTATGAAAGAATAATGAATGTGCAATTGGTTGTTGAAAGATATTTTGGGCTTAACAGAAATATCGTAACTTTTGCCACTGTCGGACTTCATAGAAGCAAATGTATTGTCAACATGAATGTGACATCTACCCTCCCTACTGATCCTAATACCAATGTGTTGGAAAGCCTAAATTTCAGTACAACTAATCTGAATTTAATATATTCTTTGGGAGCAGGATATAAAATTAAAATTAAAAATATTAATTTAATTCCCTCAATAAATTTTGGCGGAATAGTCTTTCCATCGTATTTTGGCGCGGAATATTACCGGGTAAGAATTAATCCTGCTTTGATCTTTATCCCCAAAATATCAGTAAAACTTCCTATATAATCAATACTATATAATGGTGCTTCAACAAGCTAAAATAACCTCGCCCAGGCATATCGAATCAATAGTATCAACCCAACAAATATAGCTATAAATACCCACAAAGGCACAATGGTCAATGAATATATCCGCACCTTGTCGCCCAACCACAATATCAACAAAACAGATGCTATGATGGTAATCAATTGACTTATTTTGTCAAAGCCCGGTATATACTCAAATGCAACGTTTTTCCGCACCAACCAAAGGGTCAATACCATGGATAATATTGGTAATATCTGTGTCAATACATCCGTCGTAAATATATCCTGCCTTTGAAATGCAAATAAATATAGGTTGAAAGCAATCGCAGAAACGCCCGGAATACACACCATATATATCAAAACACTATACACATATTTCCAGGGATCAACATCGCCTTCATCTTTGGCAATATACCACATGAGTGCCGCTAACACAGGCACTATCAGAAAATAACCAATGATATATTGCGGCGCACTGCCTATCCATTCTATAAATTCACCGAGCGTCATATATTTATTTTAAACGTACAAATTTATTGTGTTAAAGTTGAATTTCCAACGAAATGGGACAATGATCACTTCCCATTATTTGATCCATTATAGTGCTGTCAATCATCTTGCCCGAAAGCACATTGTCCACCAAAAAGTAATCCAATCGCCAGCCTACATTTCGGGCTCTTGCACCAAATCGCATACTCCAAAAGGTATATTGTACTTTGTCCGGAAAAATATACCGAAAGGCATCCACAAACCCCGCATCTAACAATAAATCCATGCCATCAATCTCTACCTGCGTATATCCGCTTGTTTTATTGTAATTATCCTTGGGTCGAGCCAAATCAATTTCGCCATGAGATACGTTGAAATCACCTGTAACAATTACAGGCTTTCCCTTCCTCAAATCACGCAAATACGCCGAAAAAGCCTTATCCCACTCAGATCGGTAAGGCAAACGAACAAGTTCATTTCCACTATTGGGCACATATACATTGACCATATAAAATTGAGAATATTCCAGTGTCAGCACCCTCCCCTCTTGATCATGCTCCGCTATACCTATTCCTTTTGTCACACTTAAAGGTTGCTCTTTTGTCAAAATAGCTACTCCGCTATACCCTTTTCGTTCCGCCGAATTGGCATAAATATGATAGTCTTTTACGTCTTGTAATGCCGAAATAACCTGATCTTCTTGTGCCTTTGTCTCTTGAATACAATAGATATCAGCTTGACTTGACGCCAATTCTGCCAAAAAATCCTTCCCCACAGCAGCACGAATTCCATTTACATTCCAACTTATTATCTTCATTTCCTCACTTTATTATTCTGTAAATATGAGAATATTTATCCTCTTTTGACCTTTTATCTATTTTGTCCTTACTCAAAAATAATAACACAAGCAGGCTCGTTATTAATATTTAAATTATTCCAACATTTGTTATTTTGATATTAACTTAAAATATTATGTATATTATACGCTAATATTAGTTTGTTATATATATTTTTAAATATAATATTTAATTTTGAAATAATTATTAATGCCGGAATTTATGGATTAATTTGAAAATCAATAAGTTTTTTTTCAATTTCATTTATCAATAAATTACTATTTTCACGGTCATAAAAAATGAAAATATGGCATTTCCAAATTTACAATATACGTCAACTGAGCGATTTTTAAAGTACGTAAAGATTGATACTCAATCCGATCCAACCAGTTCTACGATACCAAGTACCGAAAAACAAAAAGATTTGGGCAAGGTACTCGTTGCCGAATTATTAGAGCTCGGCATCAGTGATGCTCACATGGACGAATATGGATATGTGTATGCCACTGTGCCATCCAATGTAGAACATGATGTCCCTGTGATATGCTTCTGTTCACACATGGATACAAGTCCTGACTGTTCGGGAACCGATGTAAAGCCCCTTATACATCATAATTTTGATGGTAGCCGTATTGTCCTTCCATTGGATGAAAAACAGGTTATTACTATAGCGGAACATCCGGCTTTAGCGGATCAGATAGGCAATGACATTATAACGGCAAGCGGTGATACACTTCTTGGCGCCGACAACAAAGCAGGTGTAGCCGAAATCATGGATGCCGTATATCAGATGGTACACAATCCTTCAATCAAGCACGGGACGGTGCGTATTTTGTTTACACCGGATGAAGAAATCGGTCGAGGTGTGGACAAAGTCGATATGAAAAAACTCAATGCCGCCTTTGGTTATACCATGGATGGTGAAACAGTGGGTCACGTTGAGGATGAAAACTTTAATGCCAAGGCCGCGGTTATAAAAATAACGGGCGTCGCTGCTCATCCGGGATTTGCCAAGGGTAAGATGGAAAATGCCATCAAGATTCAACAATCTATCCTCCAGGCGCTACCCATCCATACTTTAAGCCCTGAGACTACGGACGGCAAACAGCCCTTTGTTCACCCAACCTCTGTAAAAGGCAACCTCGAACAAGCCGAACTCAGCTTTATTCTACGGTCTTTTACCAATGAAGAAATGGAAAGGCTGGAAGATATTTTAGAAGCAATCTGTACCCGTATCAATAAAAACTTCCCCAATTCAAGCATACAATTAACTATTACAGAGCAATATCGCAATATGAAAGAGATATTGGATCAGCATCCCGAAGTCGTTGATTATGCAGTAGAGGCTGTCAAAAGAGCAGGTGTTGAACCGGTGAGGACATCGATTCGAGGCGGCACTGACGGCTCTCGTCTTTCCTTTATGGGTCTGCCTTGTCCCAATATTTTTGCCGGAGAGCATGCTTTTCACAGTAAGGTGGAATGGGTGAGTGTCCAGGATATGCACAAGGCCGTCGATACGATACTTCATTTGGCTGAAATATGGGCCGAAAAGAGTAATCTAAATTAATCAGTACTAAAAGTTTTTTCAAAATACTTACTGCTGAATTCGGAATACATTACAAATACTCAGATAGTATTACACATTGATTATCAACTTCTATACCATAATATTCCGGCTTTTATCCGTTTAAATAACTGAATTGCAATAAGGTATATTATGGGTGCAGAAATCATACCAGCCAATACATCTACCGCATAATGCGCCTTGATATAAACCGTTGCCAATACTAACATGAGTACGTTGGGGATGAAATAAATTACGTATTTTCTTCGGTTGTTCCAAAGCCAAATGAGTATGATGATAGATATTCCAACGTGGGAGCTAGGGAATGCAGCTGTCGGAGCTTCGCCATTTTTCTGAATGAGTTTTATTAAGTCACCAAATATTCCCTTGGAAACGATATAATTTTCAGGTGATTTAAAATAAAATTGCGGACCCATCGCCGGGAAAAAAATAAAAATTGTGTAATACATCAAAAATGAAGTGATCAATACAAAGCCAAACTCTTCCAATTTCGATGCATCTGACCGATATATCAAAAATATGACTATAAGTGGCATCAGATAATAGGATGTATAACCCAAAAACATGAGTTCACTCCATATTGTCCCATCCATAATTTCAGAAAACTTTATAGAAGGTTGATATCCAAACAGTATCTCGTCCCATCGCATTAATAGTGGATCAATGACGGGGTAAAATAATTGATTTAACATCGCAGTCTCTTTGTATAGCAAGGTAAGCCCGACATAAGTCGCCACCAAAGTGACTAAGGTTCTGACTTTTTGAGGTATTCCATGAATGATATTCAATAAAAATAATCCCGCGAAAGTGAGCCTATTCAACCACAACTGCCCTGAAAATATCAAGTCGAATCCCCGCAATACAATGATAATTTCCGTATTAATAAAATAAAAAAGGATGCTCAACCAATAGGCTGAAAATCCGATGTTTTTGTTTGATTCGTTGGTATTATTGACATTCACGCAGTTCAAAAGTAGTATATTTTTTTTCATCTTATGTAATGCTTTCCATATCTTTTTTTTGATGTGTTTAATAAATGAATATGCTCATTTTACTAAAGTTTTTTTAATTAATTTGAACCGTCAACTTTTTCATTTGTTCCATACATAAAATATGCAAACCGAAAACGTAACCCTATATATTCACATTTAATCAATTTTTCAATGGAAACATATTCTGTAGGCATGGTCGGTTTAGGCACCATGGGGCGCAACCTCATGTTCAATATAGCCGACCATAAGCATAGCATCATCGGCTATGACAAAGACACTACTAAGGTCGATCAGGTGAAAGCAATTGGAGGATATCCCAATATTTCTGCAACCGATAATATTGCACAATTTGTCCAAAGCCTCGAAAAACCCGCCCGCATCATTTTGCTGGTCCCTGCCGGTAAAATCGTAGATTACGTCATTTCCGACCTCACACCGCTATTGTCTCAGGGTGATATTATCATAGATGGTGGAAATTCTTATTTTAAAGATACAGACAGAAGGTACAATGATTTAAAAGCAAAGGGCATCCACTTTATGGGTATGGGCGTATCCGGTGGCGAGAAAGGAGCGCGATTTGGCCCCAGCATCATGCCTTCCGGTGACTTAGTCGCATACAAAACGATGGAACCCATACTCAATGACGCAGCAGCTAAATACAATGATATCCCATGCAGTAAATATATGGGGAATGCCTCTGCCGGTCACTATGTCAAAATGGTACACAATGGAATAGAGTATGGAATGATGCAGCTCATTGCTGAAACTTACGATATCATGCACCATGGTTTAGATCTTTCGAACACAGATATTGCGGATACCTTTAATAACTGGTCAAAAAGCGCTCTTTCCGGATTTCTGATTGAGGCTACGGTCAGCATTTTGCGACAAAAAGACGATGTAACCGGTAATGACCTGATAGATATGATAAAGGACGTCGCAAGACAAAAAGGCACCGGTAAGTGGACCAGTCAGGATGCATTAGACCTTCAGGTACCTGTACCTACTATAGACATGTCAGTGGTGGCAAGAGACCTGAGTGCCTTTGAGACAGAGCGAAAAAGTATAAGTTCATGTCTCAAGCGACCGACTCACACCGATCTTACAGGAATGACGGTAGATCAATTGGGTACAGCTCTTCACCTCGCCTTTTTATTGACTTACAATCAAGGCTTACATCTCATAAAAATAGCCTCCGATGCCTATCATTATGAGGTTCCGATGATAGATGTGGTACACAACTGGAAAGAAGGATGTATCATCCGTTCTGCGTTACTTGCCAAATTCGAGAAAGTATTTGAAAAAGACTCCAATAGATCGATGGTGATTACAGACAGCGATATATGTGCCATCATCCAAAATGAACTACCAACATTAAAAAAGGTTGTACTCTTTGGATTAGAAAATGATTTCGGATCTTCTGCTTATGCATCTGTTTTGACGTATTGGAATATGATATCTTCAGCCAAAAGTCCGATGAACATTATTCAAGGCCTGAGAGACCTCTTCGGTGCACATACCTTTGAAAGAATAGATAAGCCGGGTGTATTTCATCAGGAATGGAATTGAAAACGTATTAAATAAAACAGTATGAAGAGTGAAATAGCTTCCTTGCCAACCATCTTCCTGATATTTGGAGCGACAGGTGACTTAACGTATCGCAAGTTAATGCCGGCATTGTATAATCTTATTTTGGATGACATGTTGCCCGACGATTTTTCGGTTATTGGCATTGGGCGCTCCGAACTTTCAAAAGATGACCTAATGGTTAAATTGAAGGAAGGTGCAGTAAACTTCTCCAGACGCCCTGTGGTGGATGACAAATGGAATATGCTGTGTAAAAATTTCGGATATATCAATGGAGACTTTGCCGATCCAGCATTGTATGAAAATGTCAACAAAGCTGTCAATGACTTTAAAACACTCCATCCTGAAAAATATAACGTCATCGTATATCTCGCCGTTTCACCTATTTTTTTTGGACCAATAACCAAGAATCTTTCTGCTTATTCCTTCATAAAAAGGCGTGATCAGACACGTTTTGTTTTTGAAAAGCCTTTTGGTCATGACTTGGAAAGTGCCAAGACTTTAAATGCTGAAATCATGTCTGTCCTCAGAGAAAATCAGATATACAGGATTGACCACTATCTCGGAAAAGAGACCGTACAGAATATATTGGCATTTAGATTTGCAAACTCATTTTTTGAACCATTGTGGAACAAAAATTACATAGAATGGGTACAGATTTCATCTTTAGAAAAGGTTGGATTAGAAGGTAGAGGCGGTTATTATGACAATAGTGGCGCCTTGCGGGATATGATCCAAAATCACATGCTTCAACTCATGTGTATGATAGCGATGGAGCCGCCCATTAGTTTTGATGCGGATGAAATTAGAAATAAAAAAGCCGATATACTGCATGCCGTAAGAAAATACTCCGAACAAGAAGTGTTTCAATATACAGCAAGAGGACAATATGGTGCCGGCAAAAATGGGGATGAAACAGTGGTAGCTTACAGGGATGAAGCCAATGTCAAGCCGGATTCCAATACCGAGACCTTTGCGGCTGCCTTACTCCATATCGAGACCTGGAGATGGGAAGGCGTACCTTTCTATATACGCACCGGAAAAAATCTCTCACAAAAAGCCACGACCATTGCAATTAAGTTTAAACCCGCACCTTCATATAGCTTCCCGAAAGAGGCATCGAGTAATTGGAGATCCAATCTATTGGTATTTAACATCAATCCCAAGATGGACATACACTTGCAATTTCAAGCAAAAGTCCCGGGTCAATTGATGCAGTTAAGTCAGGTTAATATGGAATTTGATTTCGAGAAAGAATTGACCGCCAATACGCCTGAAGCTTATGAACATTTGATTTATGATGTATTGGAGGGCGATGCTACCTTGTTTATGCGATCCGATCAGGTAGATGCCGCCTGGCAAATCATCAATCCGATATTGAGTGCATGGCAAAAAACACGAGCATTGGAGTTTCCTAATTATGCTCCCGGCTCCAATGGCCCGGTCAAGGCAGATGAACTACTTGCAAAGTATGGTCATACCTGGTTGAATCCGGCTACTTAGAAAAAATTATTCTCTTCAATAAGTCCTTTATTGGCAAATAATCAACTCTATGTGAGTCTAAACCATTCATAATTGATTCGAAAATGCTATTTAGTTGTTCCTTAAGAACATATTAATGTTGATTATCATATAAATAGACATAAATAAATTATATATTTGTTATTAAGGGGCGACTATTTATGCCCCTGAAAATCATGCATTATTATTTGCCAGTTATATTTTTATGCAAAACGCCTAGAATTATCAAACATTTACTTTAAAACTGTTCATAAAACTCATACCTTAATTTAATTTTTACTTTTGTAGCTTTGTACCGATCATATTCAAAACGAATAGTATCTCCGACCATTTCATATCCATCAGAACAATATTTACCTTCTTTGTTTTTTATTCTTTTTTCTTTATTTATAATTATAGTATCATTAAACTCATAATGATATATTCTACATATATTGTTGTAATGGCCACCACTACCTAATTTCGGAACATAAAATGTATCTAATTTCTCTACTGAAGAATCGATATTTATCTCAAATCCCTCATCCGGCATGACAAAAAAGTAAAAGAATAATACTAAAACCGAGATTAATCCACCAAAATACATAAATATTAATTTAAAATGTGATGCTACTTCATTCATGCGTTTGAATAAGTTGAGTTTCTGAAGTGATACCGCCTGTGCATATAAAAGAGTTATAGCCGCAAGTCAAAAAGCTTATGACATCATATTCAATGAATGGTAAGGAAAGCAAATTCATGAAATTATAAATCAAATTTATTAAAGAATTTTAGTGATAGAATTCATACTTGATATGAATAGAGACTGAATCTGCCTTATATTTATTGTAGCTGATTTTAAAAGGTGGCTCACCCCATAGTCTTCCTTCCCGACACCCTCTTCCATTTCTTTCAGGATTGAATAATACTTTTTTAATTGAATCCACGATAACGGTATCATTTGAAAATTGTGTATAAGTACAACAAATATTTGAATAATTGGATAAATCTCTATACTTAGGGTAAAAAGAAGTGTCAATCTTTTCTATTGACGAATCAATATTTATCTCAAACACCTCATCCGGCATGATAAAAAAGTAAAAGAATAGTCCGGCTAATGAAAAAATTCCGCCTAAAGTCATAAGTAAAATTTTTAGATATGGTGTATTATTATTCATGAGTTTGGATAAGTTGAGTTTCTGAAGTAATACCCCCTGTTCCATAAACAGGATATTCGGCACATTTCCAAAAGCATGGATCATTATAATTAATCGGAGAAAGATATCGTAGAATTCCGGTGTGCATGTACTGTGATAGAATAATAGCGGTGAGCGTTCCTTCGGAGGCATCCGGGTTGTCTTTCCCGATATGCATTCCCCAGTAGTTATTGTGCATGTCCATATCTATTTCAAGTTGTAAATGCGTGGGTGTTTCTGATTCTCTGGCGGTATAAAAATCAATGACGGAGGATTCATTGATAGTTTGGGCATTTAAAGCTACCCAATAGGTATGTCTGAAAGCATCCACCATTGAATTTCGTTCTTGTCTTCCGCTTACAGCATATACCTGTCTAGATTTGTCTCCTGCTTTTTTAGTGTTAATTGCGATGATCAATCCTTTTCTCGGGCTTTCCATACATAAATATTTTTCAACTGCTGTCAATTTTCTATATAGAGACCAAGGGTCATTGCCTTTATATATACTCTCTATGGTTTCAGCCCATTCCGCAGTGCCCAATTGAGGGTAGCCTTTCTGTTGATTGATTGAGTAATATTGTTCATTTCCTATCATGGTTTGTAAGTGTAAACTTAATGCTTCTTTACTTTCAATGTCAATATTGTTATTCAAATAAATATTCATGGGAATAAATGCTTCATGGTGTCCTATTAACCACTGATAAGCCTCCGTCTGAGCATTATCTCCCGAATTGAGTGAATAGTCGATATCTTTAAGAAAGATTAATTCTTTGGCACTGTTTTCGAAGAGATTGACGTCATTGATTGGTGTACCGGGACTCCACATTGGATTGGCGTCAATAAAGTCAATGCTTGCCGACCCCATAAGGTTCCAAAAAGACTCCACGGGGAGTTGTAGACCATACTGTAATGCTGTCGCTCTGGCTAAACGGTTGGCTCGTTTAAA
>CAKUWM010000070.1 GCA_934699305.1 uncultured Saprospiraceae bacterium
TATTGTGGCACGGAAATGGAAGCTAATGTTATGGCTGAAGAGCTTGTCAATAATAGATTGGCAGCATGTTGTAATTGCACGCCTTGTCGATCTACCTATAGATGGAAGGAAGAATTAGAGGTTGCACAGGAGTGGATGGTAAGCATTAAAACTATTGAGGCCAAGTGCAAAGACCTTGTAAATTGGATACAATTGAAGCATACGTATGAATTACCTGCTATCTTAATAGAGAAAATAGAAGTTAATGAGGAATATTTTAATTGGGTTTTCGAAAGTTGTTCGTAATTTTGAAAAAATAAAATAAAGGTGAAATTTTTTAAGAAAGAATACGCAAAGACTGCCGGAAAAGGATTGTTTCTTTTTTTCTTATTGAAAGGAATAGCATGGCTTGTAGTAGCGTACTTGGGAGTCAACTTTTTTGCTCAATGCAATTAGTTATTTTTTATACTTTTTAAGTGTAATGCTGAATGTGCTACCTTTGCCGGTGGTTGACCTAACATTAACTGTTTGATTGTGTGCTTCTAATATATGCTTAACTATAGATAATCCAAGCCCCGAACCGCCAACTTTTCTACTTCTCGACTTATCAACCCGGTAAAATCGATCAAAAATGTGGACTAAATCGTGTTTGTCTATCCCGATACCATTGTCAGCTACCTCAATAAGTATATAATCATCCATGTCATAGAATGCGACCTTGGTGTGACCATTATCAATGCCATATTTTATGGAATTAGAAATCAGATTTCCCAATACGATGTGTATATAATGCCTATCTGCAATGACTTGATAACCTGCTGATGCACCATCTTTAAAGGAAAGTTTGATGTTGTGTTCAGAGGCCAACAATTCTTGCTCCTCAAAGACAATTTCTGTGAGTTTTTGGATGTCAAATTTGGACTCATTTAAAACGAGTTTGCCTAATTCAAACTTGGAAATTGATTCCAGGTCCTCAACGACTTTTTGCAAGCGGTCGGCATTTTTAGCAGCTCGGTCTAAGTATTTGTCAATTAATTCGGGATTGTCTTTTGCCCCATCTAAAAGGGTATAGAGATAACCTTGACTATTGAAGATATGCGATTTGAGTTCATGCGAAACATCACCGAGAAAGTTGCGCCGGTATTCTTCTAATGTACGCAGTCGCTCGATTGTAGCCTGTTGGTTTTCTACCCATTTAGTCACGCTTACTTCAACATTATCCATTAAATCGGTGTGAAAGAGAGGAATTGTCGTCTTGTCTTTACTTAGGCTTACTTTGTTGTGGTGTATTATTTTGTAAATCAATTTAATACGCCTGTAAATGAACTTATCTATTAAAAAAACACCTAAAAAATAAATGATTAAAAATAATATTACCGGTATGAGAATTAAATATGGAATAGGTATAATAATTAATCCTGAAAGTTGTGGAATTGCCAGGAAGAGTAGTAGCAGCACGGAACTTGTACCGGCACATATTAGAGAAATCTGACGAGGTGTCAGGTTTTTATATTTAGATAAACTTACTAATTTCAAAACTCAAACTTATAACCGATTCCCTTTATAGTTCGGATGCATTCTTCTCCGACTTTTTCTCTGATTTTACGTATATGAACATCGATGGTTCTATTGCCGACAAGGACATCATGCCCCCATATCTGACGTAGAATCTCCTCTCTTGTAAACACTTTCCCCGGGCGGCTTATCAATAAACCTAATAGCTGAAATTCTTTTTTAGCTAAATCAATAGATTTGCCGTCTTTTGTCACCAGATGCTTTTCCCGATCGATAATCAAATTATCAAAGACTGAAATTGATGATGATAAGGATTCTGTACCCGTCAGCGAGCGCCTTAACATAGCCTTGATTTTACTTATCAAAACGGGTGGTTTGACCGGTTTGGCGATAAAGTCGTCTCCACCATTGTCGAGTGCTTGAATGTGGGTTAAATCCTCGCTTCGAGCTGTAAGAAAAACAATCTTGATATCTTTAAAGGATGGATTCCTCTTGATTTGACGACACACTTCTATACCATTAATCTCCGGCATCATGATATCGAGGATGACTAAATCGGGTAAAAATGACTGCATTAGTTGGAGGCATTGTTTCCCATTTTGGGCACATTCTACAATGAATCCCTCCTTGGTTAGGTTGTAGTGGAGAATTTCCCGAATATCTTCTTCGTCATCAACGACTAAAATTTTTGTAACCATATTTGATAAGCCCATTTATTCATTGCCTGAAACACGCAGATTAATTAAAATAATACTTTGTCGTTTTGCACTTTATACATCCTTACAAACAGAATATTTTGGCACAAAAGTAATCAGAATAAGCCTTGAGCAATAATATTGTATATTAACTTATGGTTAATTTTCCTTATCTAGATTGGAATGAATAAAAGATTCAAGATCTGTAAGGATTGTTTCACATTGAGATTTAATTTCTCCTGCTCTTATAATAAGGCTTTGAATTTCGTCTATTGCAGTGGCCTCATTGTCGATTTTTGCTTGTATTGATTTGAGCTCATCCAAGAGATCTGAAAGTTTGTTATTTTTTAGTTTTGCCATTGATATTATTTTTAAAAGTTCCTATAGCTTTGCCATCAGCCCAATAAATAGTGGCTTCCTCTCGTTCATTGAAATCTTTATGGGATGATATTCTTTTATTTTTTTGAAACACTAAGGTATAGCCTTTTGCGAGGATTTCAAGCGGATTGGCGAGTTCAATTTTTTGTAGTAATAGATTTATACGGAAACGTGACAATTGTATCTTAGAGTTAACCTTAACCTTAATTTGACCGATATTATGTTCTACGTCAAAACGGTGTTTTTGAATGAGATGGATGGCCGTAAAGTGGATATTGGATATTTGTTGTTTCAAAATAAAGCCAATATTATGAATTCTTTGTTTTGCTGAATTTAGCGTATTGCGGTGAATTTCCATGATGTGATACAAAAAATCGGAATTGTGTTTTATTAAAAATTCTGCAACTGCTGTGGGCGTTTTTACCGAGATGGCGGCAGTCAAATCCATTGCACTAAAGTCTATTTCGTGACCGATTCCTGTGATGACCGGTAAAGGGAAGTGAGCAATCCGGAAAGCCAAGTTATAAGAGTCAAAAGTGGCGAGATCTACTTTACTCCCTCCACCGCGGATGATGATTACGGCATCAAACAAGTCTATTTTTTGCTCGATTGAATGTAAAGAGTTAGAAATAGACGTTTCCATATTATTTCCTTGCATGATGCTGTCAAAGAGAGTGGTTTGAAAGCGAAGACGGAAGTCATTATCTTTAAGATGAAGCGTAAAGTCGGCATATCCGGCTGCAGATTCAGAAGAGATGATTGCCAATCTTTGGAACGCAAGGGGAAGGGGAATCTTTGTATTGATTTGATCTAAGCCTTCTTCTCGTATTTGCTTGAATAACGCCTCTTTCCGCAATTCAATCGCCCCAACAGTATATGCGGTATCAATGTCTGTTATTTTTAATGAGAGTCCAAATTTTTCGTGAAATACCGGGATAGCATAACACATAGTTTCAAATCCGGAGGTAAAATAACTGTCCAGATCAGGATTTTTTTTTCTTATTCTGGCAAAGTCGGATGACCATACTGTAGCCCTGATTTGTGCGATTATATCATTTGAATTTGGATCTTTCTGAACCAATTCGACATGCATATGACCGTTTTTTATTTTTGCACTTAGAATTTCTGCTTTAATCCACAATTCACTTTCAAAATTGAGTGCCATGACTCTTTTGATGTGCATATTCAGTTCCAAGAGAGTATAGGATTTTTGTTGCATCATACTGATTTAACCAGTTTTATAACCATTGGAGATTGTTTTTTATAATGATTAAATATAAAAACATTTTTTAAATTCTCCTGAGCTATTTGTTCCAAAGCCAATGCCATTCCAATGCCTGCGGAGGTGTCAAAATCTCCGGTTTTTTCCTTATAAGCAACGAGTGGTATATTCATTTTAGTTGCAAACTGAACAATATTGAGATAATATCTTTCTTTCTCATAGTCATTATTGTACCCGACATAAAATGCACATGGATATTCTATATTGTTGAGATTGAGATAATTACCTACTTCAAATGGTGCGCTTATATACTGGTTGGTTGGAAAATATTCAAAAGATTCAACTTTGGCAATGGCATTTTGGGGGTTGTGTGAAGCGATGAAAAAGCTGATTCCCTCGCCATATATGATAGGATTACCATCTTGTGAATGGAGAAAGTTTGATTGGCTATGGATTAATTGGTTAAAATGGGTATTTTCATCAAAAAAACCGAATAATATTTTTTTGTCCGGATCTTCTTGTAACCTCATCGATACATCAATCAGAACATTCAACACCGTTAAGCCCTGATTGACAAATGTTGTATTGTATGTTGTTAGTTTTAACTTTTGAGCTATCAATCCACCGATGATATTGTTGGTAGATTGAATAAAAACAGAGGGATTTAGTGCATTTTCATCATAAGTAGTCATATCTGCCAGAAATTGTTCTAACTTTGAAATACATCCTCTGCCTGTACCTGTTATTATACCGGCAAGAGTGTTTTCTCCAAATGCTATGTTTAGGGCGCATCCCATGGCATTGACTATTAATCTATCAAATCGACGTATTTCGTTTTTTTCAAGATGCTCATGAGCAGTTAATTTGTTCATGGAAAAATAGCCTTCATCGACTTGTAGCTCCGGCAATATATAGTTAAATTTTGTTATATACATTAGTCCGGTTTTGAGAAGATTAAGGATGTATTGTTACCTCCAAAGCCAAATGAATTGACCAGACAATGTTTTAAATGTACATTTTCCTGAACAGTTGAAACCGGAGACATCCCGGTTTGTTCTATGGGATTTAAAAAGCCTAATGTAGGAAATATGTATCCTTGTTGCATCATACCAATGGTCAAGACGGATGAAATGCATCCTGAGGCTGCAAGGGTGTGACCCGTGTAAGTTTTGCTTGAACCGAAGCGTATTGTTGAACCAAATATAGATTTTATGGCTATGGATTCAGCCAAATCATTGTCCAGCGTGCTCGTACCATGTGTGTGAATAAAGTCAATTAGTTCCGGGGCAATAGCTGCTTTTTGCAATGCTAAATTCATGGCGTTCATCGCTCCCTGACCATCTGGAGACGAACCCGTGATGTGGAAGTTTTCATTTATGTTGCCATAACCGGAAAGGATTGCTAATGGCATTTTATGTCGTTTCTCGGCGTGTGTTCTTTCTTCTAATACCAGGTAAGCAGAGCCTTCTCCTAAATTTAACCCAAATCGATCTCTGTCAAATGGTCGGCACATCTTCTTATCAACATTTTTTAACGAGAGAAAACCATTTAATACAAATTTGCTGATGGAGTCGCTGCCTCCTGCCAGGACAATGCTTGACTTACCAGCCTGGATAAGCCTTGCCCCAAACATTATAGCATTGCTTCCTGAAGAGCAGGCTGTACTAATCATATAGTGCATCCTGTTCAGATTGTGTTGCCTCCTAATGACTCTACTTAGTGAGCCACAATCCATTTCATTAATAAAATCAGTATTAACCTGATACTTTCCAGAAATAATAGCATCAAAATACTTTTCTGTCAAGGGCATGCCACCAACGGTAGTAGCGTTGACAGAGATAATATCTCGTGTAGAATCATAAATGCCGGCATTATCCAGAGCTTGTTGGGATGCTATAAGTGCTAAGAGCGTTGTTCTGTTATATGCATGATGGCGGGTATTTGTGGATTGCCTTATTTCCGTGTCCGATAAGGGCACAGCCCCACCCAAATATTGATCAGAATGGATTGATTCATGCAGGTGGAGAGGGCGTAAAGGACTTATAGCGGAATGTAATTGCGTGAAACATGTGTTGGTCTCGGTGCCAAGGGCAGAAACGATACCCATTCCGGTTACCCAAACCTCCTTGTTTCCGACATACATTTAAACTTGTTCTCTGTGTGATTCAATATATTCAGCCATAGACTTAACACTTTCTAGGATGCGTCGGCCTTCACGTGGATCTTCAATACGAATACCATAGTTTCTTTCTAATAAAACCATCAGCTCCAAAGAATCAATACTATCTAAGCCAAGCCCGGTACCGAAAAGAGGAGCATTGGTGTCAATATCATCCGGAACCATATCCGGTAGATTGAGTGCTTCGATTATTTCGGATTTTAAAGTATTAATGAGTTGTTCCATGGATTTTTGTTGATGTTAACCTTGCAAACTTAAAGTATTTTATTCAATTACAGTATTAAGATAGAATACTATATTTTTTCTAAAACCAAATTGTGTTCAAACGACCTGAAGTCAACCTTACTAAGACCGCTGATCCCTTGATGTTCCATATAAACGCCATACATGACGTCAACTGCTGCCATGGTTGCCTTATTGTGAGTGATGATGATAAATTGAGATTCTTTGGAGAATTTACGGATAATTTTATTTAGCTTTTCTACATTGGTGTCATCAAGTGGCGCATCCAATTCGTCGAAGATGCAGACTGGTGCCGGCTTGAGAAGATATAATGCAAAGAGAAAAGCAATGGCAGTTAGAGTTTTTTCACCTCCTGACAATTGGCTTAGGCTTTGAGGTCGTTTCCCTTTGGGCTTCGCTATAATACCGATATCTGAGTCAAGAGGATTTCCCGGATTGGTTATAATAAGATCGCAATCATCATCTTCTGTAAAAAGACTTCTAAAGACCATTTTGAAGTTATCTCTGACTTTTTCAAAGGCTGCGAGATATTTGGATGTGGATGAATTTTCCAACTCATTCAATGTCTGAGTGAGCTTGTCTTTTGAGTCCAAAATATCATTTTTTTGAGTGACGATGGTTTCGAAGCGGTTTTTTATTTCTTGAAAAGCCTCCATTGCTAATGGATTAATTTCGCCGAATTGAAGGATGGCATTTTTTATTTTGATGTTTTGTTGTTCCAATTCTGTGATACCAAGTTCTTCCGGGATCTCAGGTACTGACATAGAGGATTGGTCAATAGCGCCAAATTCTATTTCAAAGTTATCTTCTATCCGCTTTAATTCATAATTCGATGCATTCCATTTGTCCTTCCACTCATTGGTTATGGTCTGAATGTTGGTTAGGTTTTTTTGAAGTAATTTGATGGATTGTTCTATTTCATTGATATTCTTTTTTTCTGAGAAATACAACCTTTCTACTTCGGTTAATTCTGATTGGGACTTTTTAAATTGATCCGCAACTGTGACAATGGAATTTTCCGTTTCTCCTAGCTGGCTTTCAAGGGCAGCTATTTCAAGAATGCTCATACTTTGGGTTGTCTGAAGTTGTTTTTCCTGTTCGTTGATTGAATCAGCCTGTTTATCTAAAAGGCTTATTTCGCGCTCTAAGCCGGTCTTTTGTCCTTCTAGTCGAATAATATCCAACTTGATGCTATTCACTTGTTGGGTGGCTTCATTGAGCGTGACAGACTTGGTTTTTAGTGCTTCTTTATTGTTGTTGACAATAGCGTTGAGTGATACCAATTCAGATTTGATGTCTGAGATGGGTTGTACATTGTTTTGAATGGTAGCTGAGAAGTGGTCAATTTTTTGTTTAAGATTGGCTTCATCTAAAGTAAGTTTTTCTAATTGGAGTTGATAATGTTCTGATTTGACTTTAAATTGAATCAGACTATCCTTTGTCTGTTGATATAGCTTTAAAAGGGACTCTAACTGAGGCGTTTTATTGACAGATTGGAGTGATGAGATGGCATCATCCAGTTCTGCCAGTTGGATGTAACAGTTGCTGTCCGTATGTTTGAGCTGAATCAGGTTTTTCTCTAATGTTTCTAATCTTAATTTTCTTCCAAGGATATTTCCTTCTATAAGACCAATTGAACCTCCCGATGCCAAGCCTAAAGATGCAATAAGGCTTCCATCCTCCGTTACAAAGTTGATATCTTGCCTATTTTTCAGCAATTGAATATGATATTCACTAAAATCGTTCACTATGTAGGCTTTGTTCAAAAGCTTGTTAAAGAGCTTTTTGTACATTGGATGGCATTCAATGACGGAGGCAAGTGGAATAGCGCCATCGATCGCCATAGGTGGATCTGTTTTTTCCTGAAAGGCATCCAGAATGATAAAACCGGCTTTACCTTTCTGGCTTGAAGAAAGTTGATCTATGTAATGAAAGGCTTCGGGATAATCCTGGACGACGATATGCGCTAAATATGGCTGGAGATAGTTTTCTAAAGATGTTCTATATTTTTCTTCACAATTGATTAGGTCAGCGACTAAGTTAAGTTCCTTGTCTTTTTGTTGTGAAGTGAGGTGTTTGACGGCCTCCGGAAAGCCTTCCTGGTTGTCGATGAGGGATTTGAGTAATTTTATTTCATGGATGGATTGGTCGATTTGTCTTTCTATATCTTTTTTGTTCTGAAAAACTTCTTCTCTGTTAGATTTGACTTTTTGCAATTGATTATTGTGAGCTTCAATTTCTGATTTTAAAACAGCAATTTGTTGCTCATATTGATTGGATTTAATCTGGTATTCATCTTGTTGGGTAAGAATGGTTTTGTGTTGTTCAATCAAGGCTGTTGCCTGATTTTTGAACCTTCCGATGTCGCCTTGCATCGCTGTCAATTGAGCTTGGGCAATGGCATTTTCTTTTTCCAGCGCAAACAATTTGGCGTTTTGAGCATCATACTGTTCCAACATGGGCTTGGTATTAGACTCAATATTATTTATTTCGGCTTTAATCGTATCAAAAATAGATTGTTGTACAGCTTGATTTTCAAGTAACGAAGCCATTGTCGTTTCGATATCAGGAATCCTATTGTTAATAGAAGCACGTTGATCGCTTATCTCACTAAGGTTGGATTTTAGCCTTTCTATATCGTCCAGGGCTTGTTGTGCCTTGCTCTTGACAAATGATATACGCTGAATAGTCATTTCCAGCTTCTTTTCGAGCGACTTTTGCTCATCCAGAATGTGATTTGCCTTTTTTTGAAACTCTGATAGCGATATTTCTTTTTTTAGCAATTCATTTTTATTTATCTCCAGGTCGGATTCTGCTTTGTGGATTTCCATTTCTTTCAACTCAGCGGCAAGTTTTCCTTCCTGGAGTTTTTCATCAAAAGATAGGATGAGGTTTCTGACCTTTATTTGTTGCGCATGAAATATTATCCATGCATTGTCTTTGTGTTTATTTTTTAATTCGAGAAACTTTTCTGCCCGTCTCGCTTGCTTTTTAAGAGAATTCATATTGGATTCAATCTCAGCGAGGAGGTCATCGACTCTGGTGAGATCATCCATGGTGATTTGTAATTTGGCTAAAGTTTCCTTTTTACGTGCCTTAAATATGGATATGCCGGCTGCTTGCTCAATCATCATACGCCGATAATTGTCTTTATTATTGAGCAAGTCTTCTACCATGCCAAACCCTATAATCGCATAAGTATTGCTACCTACACCGGTATCGGTGAATAGGTTGTTTATATCTTTCAGGCGGCAAGTGACGTTGTTGAGTCGGTATTCACTTTCACCTGATTGGTATAAAATCCGGGTGACCTTTACTTCATTGAAATCAACAGGAAGGATATTTTTACTATTTTCAAAAATGAGGGAAACCTGAGCCATTCCCGCCGGCTTCTTTATTTTAGTACCGTTGAAAATGACACTTGACATTTTGTCCAATCTCAATTCCGTACTCTTTTGTTCTCCTAATACCCAGCGTATGGCATCAACAATATTTGATTTGCCACTGCCATTCGGCCCAACAATGCCGGTAACATTCTCGTTAAAATGAATTACGGTCTCATTGGCAAAGCTTTTAAAACCTTTAACTTCTAATCGTGAGAGTCTCATACAGCTGCGAATTTAGAAAAAATACAGTTCATCAGATTCAGTTTTTATTTATAAATGTTTTTATAATATGTTAACTCTTAAGAATCTATTGTGCTTTCGAGAGAATGGATTCTGCGTGTTTTTGTATATTTATTGAAACGGAAAGTAAATACGGGTTTAATACAAAAATATTGGGCAACCAAATACTAACGGTCGTTAGTTTAACTTACATCTATCTTATGCTTGGCTTGCTTGGTCATAAAATCAAGAATAAATAAGGTGAAAATTGTGTAGTGTGCAAAAAAAGGAAGAATGAAAAAATTGGTGGGAGGTTGTTCTTTGTAATAATATCCCATAACTAAGACAGCGCTTAATATCATCTTGGTTATTAGGGTGACAATAATGATATTACTAAAGAGATAAATATTTCTGCTACGTGAAGCAATATCCCCCCAGATGTAAAACATAATACTCAATACAATAAAAAAGACGATGGATATCAGGGAGAATGTAGCAAATTGAGTCAATTCCAAAAAATATATACAACTAAAATGCACTACCAAAGCAAGGGTAGCATAGATCAACAATTTTATGATAAACTTCTTAGTAGGCATGGAGTTAGTTGTTATTTTTAGTCAGGTCGCGTATGATTTTATAAAGGTATCCAAGTGTAAGAATGAGCATTAAACCCGCTGTCCAGTATCGCGGATTGCCTTGATTCCATCTATTATCAATGTAGTTGCCAAGATAGCAACTTACAAGTATAACACCAATTAATTGGAATCCCATCCCTGTATAACGGAGATAGGTCATTGAATTTTTCCGATCAGGTAACTTTGAGGAAGACAATGAATTTATTTTGATTTTTTGTCTGTTGGATGTACGCTTCCGGCGATCATGTTACATTGAACATTGAAAATAGCTCCATTTTCTACAATAAGTCTTGAAGTTGTAATATCGCCATGTATCGATGCTTTGGAATGGACTTCGAGGCTGTCGGATACCATTAAGCTTCCATTAAGTTTCCCTTGGATGATGGCGGATT
>CAKUWM010000071.1 GCA_934699305.1 uncultured Saprospiraceae bacterium
CGGCAAAGTGGAGTTGAAGGTTGTAGGCAATAAAAATCTGGATGATTTAAAGCCGAAAAAGAAAGCTCCACAACCTAAACCTGAAGTGGTCGAAGCTAAAAAAGAAGAGGAAAAAGTTGAAATACCACCAAAAGTAGAAGAGGTGGTCAAAGAAAATATTCATATAGTTTCAGATTCAAAAGAATCAGAGATAGCATCAGAAGAATCTAACGATGCGAGTGCAGGATCCAATGATACGGCTGAAGACACTTTCCGGGCTGAAGCTCCTACTTTAAAAGGCCTCAAGATTGTAGGAAAGATAAATACGGATAGAATTGCGAAACCATCCTCCGGTAAGAAGGAAGAAGCTAAGAAAGATGCAAAACAGCCCGGGCAGACACCTTCTCAACCAGGTTCAGCCGGGGATGAATTAAAGAGAAAACGTAAGCGTAAAAAGCTCCCGGTTAGTTTCAATCCGCAAGGTGGTGGCTCACCAGAGCATGGTCATCGAGGCGGTGATAGCCATTCCAAAGGTGGCAAAAAGCACCAAAATGAGGTGGTTAAAGAAGTTTCTCAAAAAGAAATTGATGAAAAGATTAAGTCCACTATGGCGCGTATCAACGTAGGTGGAAAGAATAAGAGGTCAAAAATACGCAGAGATAAGCGAGAGACAATACGTGAGAAAACGGAAGCCTTAGAATCAGCCAATTTCAACGATAAATTGCAGGTTACCGAGTTTATTTCGGTTTCAGAATTGGCGTCCTTGCTGAACGTCGCTGCCATTCAAGTCATTACAACGTGTATGAACCTCGGGGTAATGGTTTCCATCAACCAGCGCTTAGATGCTGAGATTATTGAATTGGTTGCTTCAGAATTTGGAAGAGAAATAGAATTCATTAGTGCTGAAGATGAAACCGACTTTGACATCAATGATGAAGAAGATAGCGAAGAGTCATTGGTGCCTCGTGCACCCATTATTACAGTGATGGGTCACGTTGACCACGGTAAGACATCCTTACTTGACTATATAAGACAGGCAAATGTCGTCAGTGGAGAAGCCGGAGGTATAACCCAGCATATTGGTGCTTATGAAGTCGATGTCAAAGGTAAAAAAATTGTATTCCTCGACACACCGGGTCACGAAGCCTTCACGGCGATGCGTGCCAGAGGTGCTAAGATCACGGACGTAGCAGTCGTCATCATCGCTGCTGATGATAGTATCATGCCTCAGACTAGAGAAGCTATCTCACATGCACAAGCAGCCGGTGTGCCTATTGTTTTTGCTATTAATAAAATTGACAAACCGGCAGCTGATCCGGAAAAGATTAAGAATGAACTAGCCCAAATGAACCTCCTTGTAGAAGAATGGGGCGGTAAGTACCAATCTCAGGATATTTCCTCCAAGACCGGTCAAAATATTGACCTCCTCCTTGAAAAAATATTACTGGAAGCGGAAATTTTAGATTTGAAAGCGAATCCGGATCGACTCTCCAACGGTACAGTTATCGAGGCCTCTCTCGACAAAGGAAGAGGCTATGTGACTAAGATATTAGTTCAAAACGGAACACTGAATCAGTCAGATTATATCGTCGCCGGAGAATATAGCGGTCGTATAAAAGCCATGTTTAATGAGCGGGGTAAAAAGATAAAGACAGCCGGTCCTTCTACACCTGTATTAGTGTTAGGCTTGTCAGGCGCTCCTCAAGCCGGTGATAAATTTAAAGAATTTGAAAATGAAGGCGAGGCAAGACAAATCGCTGCCCGCCGCTCTCAGATAAATCGGGAACAAACTAACCGTGCGACACGCCGAATCAGCTTGGACGATATTGGAAGACGCCTTGCCCTCGGTACCTTTAAAGAGTTGAACCTCATCATTAAAGGTGACGTGGACGGCTCTATCGAAGCACTTGCAGATTCATTAATTAAGCTTTCTGTAGAAACCATTCAAGTGAATGTCATACACAAAGCAGTAGGTCAGATTACTGAATCTGATATCATGCTTGCTTCCGCTTCTGATGCTATCATTATTGGTTTCCAGGTGAGACCTTCCATAGGAGCGCGTAAAGCAGCTGAAAGAGAAGGTGTTCAGATTAAGACATACTCCATCATTTATGAGGCTATTAATGAAGTCAAGACAGCGATGGAAGGTATGCTTGAACCTACCAAAGAAGAAAAGAATACGTGCGAAATTTTAGTGCGGGAAGTGTATAAAATAAGCAAGATAGGAACAGTTATCGGCGCTTATGTGCAGGAAGGTAAAGTCACTAAATCTACCTATGTTCGTGTCATTCGGGACGGAATCGTTATATTCCCTACTAAAGAAAATGTGCACGGTGAAATAGGCACTCTCAAAAGGTATAAAGACGATGTTAAAGAGGTTAGAGCAGGGATGGAATGTGGCTTGACTATCAAAAACTTTAATGATATCAAAGTCGAAGATATCATTGAAGGATATGAGATCATAGAAGTGAAACAAACTCTTTCCTAAGCTTTTCCATGGAATGAAACAAAATGAATTGAAGTTGTACTTAGATACATTGGTGTCCCGGTACAACTCTCCTTCATTTATTACCAATGACCCGATTTCTATTCCCAAACAATTTACTGTTAAACAGGATATTGAAATTGCTGCATTCTGGACGGCTATGCTTGCTTGGGGTCGTCGATCAACAATTATTTCAAAGGCTTCCCGGTTAATCACATTGATGGACCATAGCCCTTATCATTTTATAAAACATCACCAGGAGTCCGACCGTAAGCCATTTTTGCAGTTTAAACATCGCACTTTTCAACCAGAAGATGCTTTGTATTTTCTTCATTTTTTACAGAAGATTTATCAACAGTATGATTCCCTCGAAGATGCCTTTTTAATTGAAGGCGAGAATAGAGGAGTAGAAGCGGGAATGTCACATTTTTATAACCTTTTTGTACAAGATGAATGGTCGCCGCTTCATACCAGAAAGCACATTTCCTCACCGGCAAAGAATTCTGCCTGCAAGCGTCTCAACATGTTTTTTAGGTGGATGGTGCGTAAAGATGATGCACAGGTAGATTTCGGGATATGGGATAGATTTTCTTCCAGGGATCTGTATATTCCGTTGGATGTACATGTAGGGAATGTGTCCAGAAGACTCGGCCTCTTGAAGCGACCAGCTAATGACTGGAAAGCCGTATTGGAATTGACAGAAAGCCTGCGGAAAATGGATAAACTTGATCCTGTAAAATATGACTACGCTTTATTTTCCCTCGGAGTGGAAGGCGCTATGGTATAACTTTATCCGGATTAAGTATATTATTGGGGTCAAAAGCATTTTTAATTTGACGCATTATATGTAATTCATCCTTTGTAAATTGGATAGGCATGAAAGGTCTGTTCAACAAGCCGATACCATGCTCTCCCGATAGAACACCATTCAATGCAATGACGCCTTCAAAAATGGCTTTTACACCCTCGGTTAACACTTGATTCCATAAATCGTCATCGAGGTTTTCCCTTAAAATGTTGACATGGATATTGCCATTGCCGGCGTGACCGTAACACACGGAGTGGAAGTTGTATTTTGTTCCTGTTTCTTTTACTAAATGGATTAAATCAATTAATTTATTTGCAGGAACAACCGTATCAACCTCTCTGTAAGTAGAATGATGTCTGACGGCGACTCCGATAAGTTTTCTTATTCTCCACAATTTCTCTCGTGACTGTTCTGAATCCGAAACCAAGATATTGATATAAGGTAATGTTTCCATCAATGAACCTAAGTTCAGGATATTTGATTCCATTTCAGCAACGCTATCAGATTCCATATCGATCAGCAAGTGGCATGCGCAATTTGTCTCAATATTGATTTCTTCTTTGCCTTCGTAGAGAGCTACCATATCTATGGCTGAACGTTCCATCCATTCTATAGCGGAGATATTAAGGCGGGATTTCCTTAGCGAAATAATGGTATTAAGTCCATCTTCCAGGGATGCAAATGAAATGAGTATCGTGCTTTGCAAACGAAGAGGTCTTACTAATCGAAGGGTGATCTCAGTAATAATGCCCAATGTCCCTTCGCTCCCACATATCAATTGTGTCAAATTATACCCGGTAGAACTTTTTTCAACGACATTGCCTGTATGAATGAGTGTTCCATCAGCCAATACGACTTCCAGACCGGCGACGAAGTTCTTTGTAGAACCATATTTATAAGAATGAGGGCCTGCTGCATTGGTGCTGACATGGCCGCCAATCAGGCTAGTTCCGCTGCTTGCAGGATCTACCGGATAATACCATCCATGCTGAGCGACATATTCTTTCAAATTATCTACAATGCATCCGGGCTGTACTGTAATAGTACCATTTTCTAAATCTAAGGAAATGATTTGATCCATCTTTGTCAGAACCAACAAAACACCTCCGGGATAGGAAACTGAATTGCCAGCCAGCCCTGTACCTGCTCCTCTTGGCGTGACGGCGATTCCCAATTTGTTACACGATTCTAAGATGAAGCTGATTTCTTCTCTTTTTTCAGGAAAGACCAGCAAGCCCGGCAAAGCCCTATATACTCCGGTTTCGTCCTTAGCATATTCATTTAAAACACTTTCTACGAGAATGATTTGGTGTTGCCCTAATCTTTGGTTCAACAATTCAGTCAGCTTAGCAAGAGGCATTTCACTAAAGCTTATTTGTATGGATTAGAAAGTGTAGTATCTTGCAAAACACCGTCATCTGTAAGAGTCTTTAAGAATGCGATAATTTGCATCCTTTGCTCTTGAGTCAATTCTATTTGAGCAATCAGAGGATCTCGCTTGGGAGATGGGTGTCCACCACTCATGTAGTGATCCATCACATCATCTATGGTTTTTAAATGCCCATCATGCATATAGGGTCCGGTAAGCATTATGTTCCGGAGTCCCGGTGTCCTGAATTTACCCACATCATTAGAATCAAGCGAAACTTCAGCGCGACCTTTGTCTAAAAATTGATTTGCATATTTTGCCGGACTTATCCCATTGTTGAAATAATCGTTGGTCGTAAACATAGGTTCGTTGTGGCAATGACCGCATTGAGCATCCGGCAACAAGAATGGTTGTTTGTCAAAAAACATATCTAAGCCCTGCGATTCATCGTAATCCAAAAAGTCAAGGTTTTGCTTAAACCGATCGTACTTTGATTGACCGGTAGTTATAATCGTTCTCTCAAACTGTGCTATTGCCTTTGCCGCCAATTCTTTTGTAATTTCTTTTCTGTCTTTAATGCCAAAAGCTTTGCGGAAAAGTTGTGGATATGCGTTGTGCCGTCTAAGTTTTTGTTCAACTTCAGGCCAAGTAGTGTGAAGTTCGACAGGGTCGGTTACCGGGCCCAGGGCTTGCTCCTCAAGTGTTGCCGCTCTTCCATCCCAAAACATACCGCGGTAATTAAACCCAACATCTACAAGGGACATGCTGCTTCGTCGACCATTGATGCCATCCACGCCTATGCTTGTTGCTGCACCATCTGTAAAAGCCAGCTCTTGTTTATGACAAGAAAAACAACCCATTGAGCTATCCCTGGACAGAATAGGATCATAAAACAATCTTCGACCAAGTGCTATCCCTTCTACTGTAGGTGGGTTGTCAGCGGGGTATTCCATCTTGGGATAGAAGGGAGGCCGCTTGTATTCGGTACTTTGTGGATTATAGTCTATGTGTTCAAGGTCTCCTGAATTGATGACAGGTTGGTCCTTGCCACAAGATAATATAATGACAACAAGGAAAAGGCAGATTATTTTTATATTTCTCAAGATGGCTATTTTAGATAGAATGAGGATTGGTAGTTGTTGGTTAAGGCTTTTATCACCTCTTCATTAGATGGTCCATGTGCTTGATTGACCAATGAAAGATCCAATTGGTTGCCATTCATGACAAACATTTTTTTGACATCTAATGCGATGTGTATCGTATTGTCAGACTTATTACCATCAACAACTATCGGTCCATTTAACTTCACTATTTTATAGTTCTCATCTAATCCGGTATGGAAGGTAAAGCCATCGCCAAAGCTGCCGGTAGAGAGGGAATCAAATTTTCCTTCCATCTTACTGAATATATATCCATTCCAGCCAGCCCAATAATAGGTGCCATCCGACAGCGGATTATTGCTTGGATAATCAGCAGGTTTTGTGCTATTCAAGTCTTTGGGTAGTCCAACACCAAATTCAATTGAGTTATAAGTTCCGGTTTTCACGGCATTTACAGTAAGCGCCAATCCGGCTTGTGCTCCACTTATGGATGTGTTGGACAAAGTATAGTCAACAAAGCTCAAATCAGCCAATTTGAATGAATCCTGACCGACGCGCAACTTTAGGTTGGTTAAAAAATAATTAAATCTTGTCATTCTTATAAAATCGCTCCCATAAGCCTGGTTTTCATTGAATACCAATGGTTTGCCTTCATAATTAAGAGAGAAGACGACTTTTAAGTCAGCTGTAGAGGGAGTTTCATCTTTAGAACACGATGAAAATAAAACCGTCACCGAGAGTAGTAAAATTAAAATCTTTTGCATGTATTTAGAATATTTTTAATATTATCGATTAATAATTGATGGTTATTTTGTTTTGAAATTGATATTTGAAATAAATTTATACTTATCCGTTAAGCAATGAAATATTGCGCAAAGTTATTGAATTTCATTGAATTATCCTTGATAGAAACGACATAATTTAGGGAAAGGTTGGTTTTATAAAAAGATTATTTGGAAATCAAATTTTACAATATCAAGCCCGATTCTTTTATCAAAAAATGAGTGAAAGAATAAATGCCCCTTCTGCACATATTGTTGGCCGCAGTGACACTTAATGAGGGATAATATTTTCTAAATTTTCGACCATTTTTTGTGAAATAGTTTTTGGGTCATCGCTCACAAAGCGAATACCTTTTATGAGATTATCCAATTGTATCCTGATTACAATGTAATTTTTGAAACCGAGGACAGTCTGATAATTAATAGGTAAATCGAATTTCTGTCTAAATTGTGATGCGTCAATATAGATGGTATCTGCTATGTTGTTTTGATTTTTCAGTCGATAAGCCAGCCTTAGTGTCCGGTATTGTTTTTCAGAATAATTATACATGCTATCGATGGTTCCGGCAAGGGTATGATTGGCATTTTTGATATAAAACGGTTGGTTGGATATGGCTGAATCCGCTACTCCCACCATGATAGACATGGATTTGATGTAGGTTGGTTCTTTAAAAGTATAATTATCAAATTGAGCTCCGGAATTTCTGACCAAATAATAATCGTCTATGCTTCGAATGCTATCATGATAGTTGCCAGGAGTGAGAAATAACCATGTACGGCTATCAGAACGGATGACTCTATCTTCAGTATTCCAACTAATATCAGATGCAATGAAAGTCAATTTTTCAATAAGCACAGTATCGCCGGAGTCATCGATAAGAGGGGCATTTGAAAGCAATTGATCCCCATTGTAGTAGTCAAAGGAAACGCCCATTGTGGGGTAGATGCAACAACAATTTTCGTCTGCCGAAACATCAAAATTAATCGCATTGACATCCAAGCATCCATCTTTTAGATTGCCACAAGAAGCGAACAACCCATAGATAAGACAAGCTATGAGGAATCGGAGTGATGTCATATTATTTTTTTCCAATAATTTCTTCTTGATAAATTTTGGTAATGATATTTTTAACTTGTTGAGAGAAATCCTTAGACATCATCCAGTTGTAATAGCCTTTTTCTTTTTTAAAAATGTCGATAACAGGCTGATCCACATATTTTCCGAAGTTAAATACGACTTCGCCATCTTTGTTAAGCTTGAGTCGTTGTGTAGCGTCGAGTGAATTTAAATTGGTTGTAAAGAGGTGTAGTGCTTCAATATCACGGACTATGGGATTTTTGGTAAAATCTCCATTTTCATCAACTAAATCTTTTCCTTCATAAAAATCCAGTTGACTTTCAAACACTTCAAGAGTCGCATTGACATCCGCGAGGGCATCATGTGCATCCTTCATTTCTTTCCCACAATAATATCGGTATGCAGCCTTCAATGTACGGGGCTCCATCTTGTAAAATATCTGCTGCACATCCACGGTGCGCCTTTTTTCCATGTCGAAGTCAAATCCTGCTCTCGCAAATTCTTCCATTAGGAGAGGCACATCGAAGCGGTTGGAATTATATCCTGCTAAGTCAGAATCGCCGATAAAGTCAAGGATTTCCTTTGCTAATTGAATGAATGTAGGCTTGTTTTTTACCATTTCATTGGTTATGCCGTGCACGGATGCGGCTTCCTCGCTGATGAATACAGGTCCGGGATTGATCAATTTATAGTATTCACTGCGGGTATGATCCTTCCGGTCAATTTTAACAATGGCTATCTGGATAATACGATCTCTTATGACGTTGAGCCCTGTGGTTTCAAGGTCAAAGAAGCAAAGATCTCTTTTAAGGTCAATATTCATATTAATTATCTGTATATATCGGTGAAAGTTTGGATTGATTAAATTGCATACTTGCCAGATAACGATACCAACCCTCCTGTTTTGTCATGAGTTGTGTATGAGTTCCTGATTCGATGACTTTGCCTTCATGGATGACAAAGATACAATCCACATCGACTATTGTGGCAAGGCGATGGGCGATGATTATCGAAGTCCTTCCTTCCATGAGTGTATTCAAGGCGTCTTGTACTAAACTTTCGGACTCTGCATCGAGCGAAGATGTGGCTTCGTCCAAAATCAATATTTTTGGATCTTTTAGGATAGCCCTTGCTATGGCGACTCGTTGTTTTTGACCGCCTGACAGGCGAATCCCACGATCACCTACGATGGTATCTAAACCTGCACTTAGCTTGTTGATAAATTCCAATGCATTGGCTTTTCTGGCGGCCTCCATGATTTGTGACTCACTGGCTGAAGGCATTCCATAGGCGATATTTTCCCGAATGGTACCTCCAAATAAAATGACATCTTGCGGTACGGTAGCGAAATTTTTTCTGTATTGGAATAAATCGTAATCTCTGATATCCTGACCATCAATGCATATCATGCCATCACCGACTTCGTGAAAACGCATCAGGAGACTGACAATTGTGGATTTGCCCGCACCACTTGACCCGACTAAGGCTATCTTTTGGCCCTGTCTTATTGTCAGACATATATTTTTTAATACGGCTGCTTCCGGACGTGATGGATAGTTGAAGGAAACATCATCAAAGGAAATGTCTCCTTTGAGTAATATCGGGGCATCATTGCTTTGATTGTGTGGATTGATTTCGGGTGTACTTTCCATGATTTCAAGGATTCGGTCAGTTGCCCCCAATGCACCCGCCAATTGGGTGTAAAACGTGCCCAAACTGGCTATTGAGCCGCCGATGATGCCTGTATATATAATGAATGAAAAAAGGTCTCCTATGGACATTTGTCCACTTTGGACTAATATTGCTCCTTGATATAAAATGAAAAATATGCCACCAAAGAGTACGGTTATTAGGAAAACAAAAAATAAGCCTTTGATTTTCGCAAATTTGATCGAAACACTTACGACTTTGTCTAATATGCCGTTGTATCTTTTAATTTCAAATAATTCATTGGTAAAAGCTTTGACCACGTGGAAAGCATAAAGAGATTCTTCCGCAATGCTGTTGGACGAAGCTACCTCCATTTGTCTTTGTTTGGATAATTTGCGGATATATTTTCCGAAGAAAATGGCTAAAATAACGATAACCGGGAAGGTGGCGAGCATAATCAGGCTAAGTTTGGGTGTTACATAGGCAAGGATGGCAATACCCACCACCAAGGTAATAAGCTGTCTTAAGAATTCTGCCAAGGTGACACTAAATACAGTCTGTAGTTGCTCCACGTCACCTGTGATGCGGGAACTGAGTTCGCCTACTTTATTTTCTTCAAAAAAAGAATAAGGCTGTGTTATCATGGCAGCATACAAGTCTCTGCGCACCTGAGCCACCCCTTTTTCACTTACAAATGCCATGGCTACAGAGCGACCATAGGACAAGGCGCCCTGAAGAAGCAACAATATGACAAAGAAGAGTCCGTATTCCGACAAAGTATATGGATACTTGCTTTTGCCGGCTGCAGTATTTGCCATTTCTCCGGCAACAGCAGGGAATAGCATAAAAAATATACTCGAAAGCGCCAAACACGTCATGCCTATGATGAAATACCAGCGATATGGCTTCATATAACGCATTATCTTAACGATACTTGTCCGTGTCGAACGGTCAAATTTTATAGTAGGGCGTCGTGTTGTATTATCCACTTCAAAAAATTAATAGACAAAGGTAATGAGTTTATCATGCAATCGGGTTAATGAATTGTAAAATGCGGATGATTGTATGGAATAGGGACGTTATGTACCAAAGGAAATTTGGTACAAATGAAGGCAATGGTACGCTGAAGTGACATATTTTGATAAAGTATTGATTACGAGTTGTACATCGATTCCGTTTTGTCAAGTGCGGGATGTGGGATGATATACCTATAGATCGAAGACCGGTTTTCCAGATTGTTTAGGGACAGGCTGTTTAACACGGTTTTCATTGTTGGTCCTTCGGCAGTGAGGAAAACTTAGTTATTAGCTACAGTGTTTTTAATTTCTCATATAAATCCTTCATTTCAAACTCAATAGGAATTAATGTTATTCCTTTGTCATTTATAATTCCCCACTTTTCGTTAATTCTAGCAAATACAATTGATTGAGAATACTTTTTAGGTTTAATTTTTCCAAACCCAAGAACTTTATTTTCGTCACCTTCAATTAATTTCAGTTCGTCATACCTTTGGGTTAAAATTTTTATATTTTCATAATCCCAAACTTGACATT
>CAKUWM010000072.1 GCA_934699305.1 uncultured Saprospiraceae bacterium
CGAAGGGGCTTGAGTCGTTGCACCAAATAAAAAACCCACAACTTTCGTCGTGGGTTTCCTTTTGCGGAGAAAGAGGGACTATTTAATTCTCTGTAATGCGTTTAAAATTAGGTGATTGACTTTCTTGTAAAAGATTTACTCACCGAAATACGCACCTGTTGAGAATTTGGGAAAACTTGTTCCTATCTGAAAAAATTTCAATAATACAGAATTCCTCGCTTCAATCCCTGAGACGATAAAATTATAGAATTTCCCTTCACTATTCTATAAAATTAAAAACTACTCACCAACTAAAAAACTTTAAGAAGCTATTTATTTATTGAAAATAGTTTTCTTCTTCGTTTTATTAATTAACAACTTCTGAAGTTTTTAAGAGTGTTCTAATTCCTTAACTGAAATGGGTAAAAGGGTGATATAGGGTTTTGAGATTTTTCGATTTAACATAAATTTATAATTTAGAATATATCTAAATATTATTAATTAATTAACTGTATATCAGATGATTAAATTTTATTGTAAAAACTCGTTAGGTTAAAATAAATTTATTAAAATAGACGTATTAATACTCTATCGAGATGTTTAAAAAAAAACGTATTAAGGTGTAACCTTAATATTATAGTAACTCAATAATTTGCTAAATCATAAATAAATAAGGATATTGGACTTTATATTCACATCTGTGTAAGATTTTTCTTTATTAAATGGCTGAAAATTTAAATAAGAGACTGGAACAAATTTTTTTAACAGAGTATGATAGGTGGTGCTTAATTTCCTATTCATACCTAAAGAGCTTATCCGAAGCCGAAGAAGTTGTACAGGATGTTTGCGCCAAGATATTGTTCAGGGAAGCTGGCACAGAAATCTTAAACCTCTCTGGATACATCGCCACCGCTGTGCGAAATAGCAGCCTAAATAAGCTTAAAGAACAGAAGAAGTTAAGCACGTTAACTATTGATAGCGTTCCGGAAGTTTATGATACTATTGAAGAATTTGCAACCGAAGATAAAACACTTGCCTTAAGGAAAGCCATTACTAATTTGCCTGAGCCAAGCAAACATATTTTTCAAAAGTGTGTTTTAGAAGGCAATAAATACCAAAGTGTAGCAAGTACCTTAAATATTTCTAAGAATACTGTAAAATACCATATAAAAAAATGTTATAGACTTCTTCGCGCTGAAATTGCAGATAATTATTTAGTAAAAAGTATAATTCTTTTTTTCTTTTTCATGTAAAAATTCAAAATACTGATTTGACCAATTTTAATGGCTGACCCTGGGTTTGTGGTCAACTTTTTTCATGATTATTTTTATTTTTGATAAAATTTTTAAAAATAAATTAATATTTCACTACCCTTTTTCACAATTTATAGTCTTAATAGTAGAGGACAAACTTATAAAGTTTAGAATTTATATGAAATTAGGACGATTATTTGTAAAAGCTATTAATGGAACGCTTACCAAAGAGGAGACGAAAATATTCTACGCATGGCTAGATGCTTCAGAGGATAATAAAAAATTATTCAATAAAATAAAAGCACTAAAAAATAGCGGGCTTGATATATCGGATCTTGCCAATATTGATGCCGCTTCGGCATTGATCAAGTTGAAATCGCGGGCATACAATACGAAGGTTAAGAAGATAACATATAAACATGTTATGCGTTACGCAGCCATATTATTGATAACCTTAGGTTTGGGATATGGCTATTACACCATAACCGGTAAAAACAACGACTATGTCAATACATCCAACGCCATCACTCTCCAATTGGAAAATGGAAATGTACTCTTGATTTCTGATTTAAACAACCAGGTAATCCACAATGAAAGTGGTGAGATTTTGGTAGATAAAAGAGAAAATGGAATTGATTACTCCAACACCAAGATTACGGATAAGTTAGCATATAATACATTAAATGTTCCAAACGGCAAACGGTTTGATGTTAAATTATCTGATGGCACCATTGTCCATTTAAATTCGGGGTCATCAATCAAATATCCAGTCAAATTTATAAAAAACAATAACAGGCAGGTTTTTCTTACAGGAGAAGCGTTTTTCGAAGTACAAGAGGATAGGTCACATCCTTTCATAGTTACCACCAAGTCTATGAATTTGGAAGTTCTGGGAACCGTGTTTAATGTATCAGCCTACCCCGAAGACATTACAACAAATACTACCTTGATTGAAGGCTCTGTTAAACTGTCGTCAGTAGATGAAAATAAGCAAAACAGCAAAACAGAGGTAATACTTGAGCCTAGTTTTATGGCTCTTTGGAACAATAAAAACAATATGGTTGAACTGGAACAGGTTGATGTAAGCGTATATACAGCTTGGATTTCTGGTAAATTAGTCCTTAAGAATTTAACTTTTCATCAAATACTAAAAAGGTTAGAGCGCTATTATGGTGTTGAAATTCAGAACAATTACGAAGATTTGAACAATGAGATTTTCAGTGCTTCCTTTTTTGGCGATGAAACAATTGAAGATGTATTATTATCGTTTTCGATGAATAGACACTTTAAATATGAAATAAACCAAGATAAAATCACCATAAAAAAATAATTATATATGAAATAAAATAACAAAAAAAATCGGACAGTGCTGCAACACCACCCGATTTACATCAATGATCAACCAAATTATATTAGTTAACCATCTAAACGCAAACAAATATATGGAAAAACAATCAAGATTAGGATGTATTTCAAATCATCCTATTAAATTTAGCCTAGCCATGAAACTAACTACATTCCTATTGCTAGTTTCTATATTCTCAGTACAATCTAAAACAGTTTCTCAAAATCAAAAATTAACAATTAATTTGAAAAATGTTAAGTTAATTGATGTTTTAGATAAAATAGAGAAAGAATCTAAGTACACACTTTTATACAATCATAATGACATTGACTTGGACAGAAGAGTGTCTATTGATGTAAGGAACGAACCTCTCAAATCAATTCTTAAGATGGTTTTTGATGGAACAAATATTGAATTTTTTCTGCGTAAAGAACAAATAATCTTCAAATTAAATAAAGATTCTTCTAGTATAAATGAAACCGATATATCGCCATCGTTTGAAAAAGTTGTAAACCAACAACAAATTAAAGTCACAGGTAAAGTTCTTGACAATAATGACATGCCTCTTGCTGGAGCAACTATCATTGAAAAAGGCACCAATAATGGGTCGGTAACAAATATAGATGGGGTCTTTGATATTATGGTGAACACTCGAGCCATTTTGGTGATTTCCTACGTAGGATATAAAACAATTGAAGTACCCGCAGATGGGGATTCGCCTATGGAAATTCTATTGGAACCTAGCATGTCTGAGTTAGAAGAAATTATACTTGTTGGATATGGTACCCAACAAAGAAAGGATGTAACAGGTGCCATCGGAGGATTGAACTCCGAAGACATTGCCAAAACAAACTCAACAAATGTTTTGACCGCAATGCAAGGTAAAGTTTCTGGGGTGAGTGTGATTTCAGAATCTGGTGAGCCAGGAGCGGGTATAA
The DNA here is from genome assembly GCA_934699305.1 of uncultured Saprospiraceae bacterium. GTDB lineage: Bacteria > Bacteroidota > Bacteroidia > Chitinophagales > Saprospiraceae > Parvibacillus. Next base: position 3,516 of record CAKUWM010000072.1, read on the forward strand.
ACATTAGAATCAGAGGTGCCAATACATTGTATGGATCCACAACTCCTTTATTTGTTATTGACGGAGTCCAGTTAGACGTGAACTCTTCTGAAGTAGCAACTTCTGATTTAAATACGACGGCATCGATGGATCCACTTTCCAATATCAACCCTTCAGATATTGAATCCATTCAAGTGTTAAAAGATGCTTCTGCCACGGCTATTTATGGTTCTAGAGGTGCTAATGGCGTTGTGATAATCACAACGAAGTCAGGAAAGAATACTGATGATAAAGGCCGATTGGAGTACGACTCTTATTATGGTGTTTCAACTTTAACAAAAAAATTGGATATGCTTGATGCTGATGAATATCTTGCCTATCAACGTGAAAGGGATGCTAATGAAAAATTCCTATTTTCAGATGAAAATCAAGACGGCACTTATGATACCCCTAGGGATTTTAGTAAAGTCCCATCATACGATTGGCAGGACGAAGTTTTTCGACTTGCTCCCATACAAACACACACGGTTACAGCTTCAGGTTCAAAAGGCCGAACCCAATATTCAAGCAGTTTGGGGTTGCTGTTCCAGGAAGGTATTGTTAAAAACAATGATTATAACAGGTTCAATTATCGTATCAACCTGACCAACCAGCTAACCGAAAAGCTGAGAATAACAACCGTATTGAATTCATCTATTTACGAGCAAAATGGAGTTACCAGCAATGGCGGCGGCGGCGGCGGAACTAATAATGGGCTTACCCAATATATGTTGATTGCCAATCCATGGGACCTTGGATCCGTAGATGAAGCAATTGAAAACTCTATTGAGGACAATTTCGTAAGACCAATTGACCTGTTGACCAAATCAGAAAAAACAATACGTTTTTTAAGGCTAATCGGTAATATTCAGGCGCAATACAACGTAACCGATAACTTGTTCTTTATTGGCCAATTGGGCGGTAATTATTCAAATTCTAAGTTAAAAGAGTTTTATGGCAGTAATGTGACATGGGGAAGGACTTGGAACGGAAGGGCGGGTATCGATCAACGTGAGACCTACTCATACAATTCTTCGATTCAAGTGCATTACAAAAAACGATTTAACTCAATCCACCGCTTCGATGTTATGGGAGCTTCCGAGATAAGTGGCTACAATTTTGAGCGTTTTGCAAACAGGATCACTAATTTTGCAGATCAATCTACCGGATATAACGATATATCTAAAGGTACAATACCTATTGGGTATGATACTGAGAGATGGGAGAATAATAGGCTTTCATATTTAGGGAGACTGAATTATTATTTATCAGATAAATATGTATTTACACTTAGTGGAAGGATAGATGGCTCTGATAAATTTCCTAAAGGTGAAAAATATGGTTTTTTCCCTGCTGCGGCATTTGCATGGCGCATTAATAACGAAGAATTTTTGCGGGATTCCAAAACAGTGAGCAACCTAAAACTGAGGTTGGGCTGGGGGGTTACGGGCAACGAACGAATTCCAGCCTATACGTACTTTTCCAGATTGGGCAACACGGCCGCGGCTGTGGACGGCGGTTTGGTATTTGGAATGTATCCCGCAGCAATAAACAACCCTAATCTTACTTGGGAGAGTAAATCACAAACTAATATTGGTTTGGATTTGGGGCTTTTTGAAGACAGGGTTAACCTCACTGTTGATGCTTATCATAAAAAAACTGAAGACATGTTGGTGAACATCCCTATATCTTCACAATCAGGCTATAACAGACAGTGGAGAAATGTTGGTTCAGTTGAGAACAAAGGTTTGGAAATTGCAATAAACACCGTAAATGTCAATACGGATAAATTTAGATGGCAAACTTCTTTCAACATATCGTTTAATCGTAACAAGGTGCTGGACCTAGGTAACAACGAATATTTGCCAGTTACAGTTTCTGGTGGTTACCTTTCCAATCCTGGGCGTATTATAGTTGGACAACCCATAGGTATTATGTATGGTTTGGTTTTTGACGGCATTTATCAATTGGATGATTTTACTTGGCAAGATGGTAGTGACCCTAATATTCCTTTTGAAGACCGAAACTTTGTACTCGACGATAATGTTGTAGGTCAAGCCGCTTATACACCAAGGCCAGGAGATGCTAAATTTAAGGATTTAGATGGTGATAATGTTATAACAGATGAAGATAGACGTGTAATTGGAGATGGAAATCCGGATTTCATAGGAGGCTTAACCAACAGCTTTCAAATAGGTAATTTCGATCTTAATTTTTTCTTTAATTGGAGTTATGGCAATGATATTTTTAATGCCGCTAGATATCGATTGGAAGGTTATCAAGTCTCTCGGAATATCAGTAGGGAATATTATGACAACCATTGGAGTGTGGATAACCCTACTAATAAATATGTTGGCTATGGCAGAGCGACTAATTTAGAATCTTCTTACTATATAGAAGACGGTTCGTATTTAAGGCTGCAAAATTTGAATATAGGTTTTACTTTACCTAAAGAGGCCTTAAAATCCCTTGGATTGACTAATGTGAGAATTTATTTATCTGGAAACAATCTTGCTACTTGGACGAATTTTAAAGGTTTCGATCCTGAAATAAGTTCTCCTAACGCTTTGATGACAGGCTATTCTCGAATATTGTATCCTAGAGCAAAAACCTATATGATAGGATTAAATTTAAAATTTTAAAATTATGAAAAGAGCAATTAAATATATATTATCAATTTTAGCTATAGGCTTTTTTTCTTGTGAAAATTATCTTGATTCAGTTCCTTATTCTTTTACGTCACCCGAGAATTTTTACAGTACGCCTGCTGAGGCCGAAGTAGCTCTAAACGGGGTCTATTCCGTGATGTCAACAACTTCCATTAATGGAACAGGTAATTTATCTACTTTTGGTAGTAGATTATTATTTATTCTCAATTGCGGTACTGATGAAACGGCTTGGGATCAAGGTATTGGTGATGCTACCTATTCTTCTATTGGCAATGGTGCAGTAAGCAGTAATCATGAATATATAAATGATTATTGGTATTTTTTCTATTCAGGTATTAATAGGGCTAATTATCTTTTGGAAAAGTTAGACGGCATTGATGGTCTATCTGATCAAAGGCGCATAGAGATTGAAGGACAGACGAGAGTTCTAAGAGGTATGTACCACATGTATTTATCTATGCTGCACGGAGCCATACCAACTTATGCGACATCTGATCAAGATCCTAACAAAGCGAGGCAGCCTCTGAATGAAGTATATGAACTTATCATCAGTGATTTTCAATTTGGTTACGATAACTTACCCCACCGAGATCCTTTGGCTGGTAGAATTAACAAATGGTCGGCGGCCGGTTTTTTAGCCAAAGCCTATACATATCTTGCGAGTGCCAAAACTACGGGGGTAAGTGATTTTGGATATAGCCCAAATCGTTTTAGCTGGGTTGATGCTCAAGATTATTACAAAAAGGCATTGGCCATAACCAGTGATATTGACGACAATAGTGGCTATGAATTAATAGCGGAATATGATAGACTGTTTAGGGAAACAACCAAAGCTGATCAAGCCAGGGAATGCTTGTTTATGGTTCAATTTTCTAATGACCCAACAGTGGGTGCCATAAACCAATTAAACCAAGCCTGGCTGCCTGCAGGGAATTGGAAAACTGTTGGTGGAAGTTGGGGCTGGTGTAGGCCAACAGGAGAGATGTATGATAAGTACCTTAAAGGTGATATTAGGGGAATCCATAATTTGGGAGGATTTATACCTGGAAACCGTAAAGGCCCCACCTTAACAATTGATGGTGCTCTCTATTTTGAGCCAAACCCTTTACCTTCTAAAAATGTAGGGGCTATGTCAATAGGTAAATTTAGGGCAAAGGATCCACAATCCAAATCTATTCCACAATGGGCTACAGAAACCAATATTTCTTTGGTGAGGTTGGCAGACATAATTCTATTAAAAGCAGAAGCTCAGTACTATACTGGAGAAGAGGCAGCAGCTAGGATAACCTTGGAAAAAATCCGGAATCGGGCTGCTGGAGATGGTAGCGTTGTTACCGCTGATGATTTGACCACTACCTACTACAATCCAGATTTTCTTGAAGAACTATTAGAGGAGAGATCAAGAGAGTTGGGCTTTGAGCTGTGGAGACGAATAGATTTGGCCAGGTTTAACAAATTTGAAGAAAAAATCATGGCCCTGGACCCTTCCAACGGTTATTACAACGCATATGCAAGCCAGGTACAGAGCAACTGGAAACCTGAAAGAATTTGGTATCCAATACCAATTCGTCAACGCGACTTAAATCCAAATTTGGAGCAAAACCCTGGTTACTAATAGTCGTGCTTAATTGATTAACAATTTCAAATTTTAAATAGGCCAACTTAGGACTTTAATTGGTTTGATTTTTAACTATTTAATCGGTCACGGTGTTTGACCTTAGGGAAGAACACCGTTTTTTCAAACTAACTGCTTGTCAGAAAAATTCATTTTTGCTTTATTCAATAAGTATAACTCCTTTGAGATCGGTTGAATGGGGCTTTGATTTCATTGTTTTTGAATTTAAAAAAAGTAATTATTAAAAAATATGTATAAAATTCGACTTGGTTTATTTTTTAAAGCCTTCTTGGTTTTTCAGCTAACATTGTATTCTCAAAATAGTATTTTAAATGCAAATGATTGGGAGAATGAACATGTTACCTCTATAAACAAAGAGGCTCCAAGGACAACTGTTGTCCCTGTTGATAATTTGGATATGCTTGATATTACTAAAAGCCAATGGTATCTATCTTTAGATGGTTATTGGAAATTTAATTGGGCTCAAAAAATTGAAGAGAGCCCAAGTGATTTCCATAAATCAAATTTTAACTCATCGGGTTGGGATACAATTAAAGTGCCATCTAATTGGGAAATGCAGGGGTATGGTACTCCAATATATACAAATATCGAGTATCCTTTTGACAAAAACCCTCCGTTTATTGATGGTATCAATGGTAACCCAGTGGGATCCTATATACGCCAGTTCACAGTACCTGATAATTGGAAAGAACGCCGTACATACATTCATTTTGATGGCGTGAGTTCTGCATTCTACATCTGGTTGAATGATGAAAAAATAGGATATAGCCAGGACTCTTATTCACCGTCAGAATTCGACTTGACACCTTACTTGGTTGATGGAGACAACAAGTTGGCCATACAGGTTTTTAGGTGGTCTGACGGCAGTTATTTAGAAGGGCAGGACTCATGGCGCTTGAGTGGTATTTTTAGAAGCGTTTATCTTTACTCGGTGCCACAGATTAGAATTGAGGATTATTTTTTAAAATCTAATTTTGATGATAATTACCAAGACGCTAATTTTTCTGCAGAAATAAAACTTAAAAACAGCTACCCCAAACCTGTTACGCCCAAAATTTCCATTGACCTGTATGATGCCCAGGACAATCTGGTTTTTTCAGAATCTAGCAAAGCTGTTATTGTTGAGCCAGAGGGGTCTAAAGCACTAAAAATAAGTGGGGTTTTTAAAAATCCACTGATGTGGAGCCACGAAACCCCAAATTTATATCGGTATGCGTTGCGGCTATTTGTAAACGACAAGGAGCATGAAATTATAACAGGTAATTTTGGTTTCAGAGAGATTAAGATTGAAGATCGTCAATTGTTGTTAAATGGTAAACCCGTCTTAATTAAGGGAGTAAACCGTGTTGAACACGACCCTATAACAGGCAAGTTCGTCACTAATGAAAGGATGGAGCAAGAGATACGCTTGCTAAAGCAACTCAATATCAATACGGTCCGGACTGCGCACAATCCTGCGCATCCTTATTTCTATGATTTATGTGATCGATTTGGAATTTTGGTTATTGACGAAGCCAATGTGGAGTCCCATGGGATGGGGTATGACGAAGAAACCCTAGCGAAGGTTCCATCTTGGGAAAAAGCACATGTTGAGCGAGTTAGAGCCATGATACATAGAGACAAAAACCATCCTTCTGTAATTATGTGGGCACATGGTAACGAAGCGGGCAATGGATCAAATATTGCAGCCATGAACGACGAAGCACATAAGTTGGATTCAACACGACCAACACATTACCATTTTGCGGACCAACCTATAAGCTCAGATATTCTAGGTGGCGGACGGTTATTTGGGAAACATACGAATGTGTTTGCCAGATATTTAACTATAGAAGACTTGGAACGGATTGGTGAGTCCGATTTAGAGAGGCCCTATCTGTTAAATGAGTTCGCACATGCTATGGGAAATTCACTAGGTAATTTTAAGGAATATGTGGACGTTTTTGAAAAATACCCAAATATTATCGGTGGTTGTATTTGGGATTGGGTGGACCAAGGTGTTCTTCAAACGACACCTTTAGGAGAGCAATACTATGCTTATGGTGGTGATTTTGGTGACGAGCCCAACAGTGGTAACTTCTGCTTAAATGGCATTTTAACTCCTGACTTAAAACAAACACCCAAAAGTATCGAGGTAAAAAGAGTATATCAGGATATAGACTTTCAACTCTTGGATTCAATTAACGGAAAATTGGCAATCAAAAATAAGTTTTTATTCCAATCCCTTGACCATCTGAAATTTAAGTGGGAAATATTAGAGAACGGAAGAATTATTATAAATGGTGAATTTGAACTTAACACAAAACCAGGAGAAACTGAAATGGTTTTCATTCCTAGTCTTGACAGTAAATTAAAACAAGATGAGGAATACCTACTCAATATTTATGCACAACTAAAAGATGAAAAAAGCTGGGCTCCTAATGAGTATGTTATTGCCTACTCTCAATTTATTTTAAATAGCTGGGATTTCAGTAAATCACCAGTTGTTGTTGATGCACCTAAACTGAGATTTAAAAAAACAACCTCGGACTTTACGGTTTTTAACAATAGTTTTTCTTTTAGTATAAACCGAAAAACAGGTGAAATATCAAATTGGATCCATTCAGGGGAAACAATGATCAAATCTGGTCCAAAATTTAATATTTGGCGTGCACCAACTGATAACGATGGTACTTATGTACCAGATGGAGAGAGCCATTTAATGTGCAAGGCATGGGTCAATTCGGGGTACGATAAAATGGTCAGTAGCCTTCAAAATATTGAGATGCTAAAAAATGACGGCAACACTGTTAAGATTAAAGCCGATTTTTTACATCAAAGTCCTATAACTTTAGGTTTTTTTACCTACAGTAATATATACAGTATTTTCTCTGATGGCTCGGTTGTAGTTGATGTACAAGTTGTGCCACATGATT
>CAKUWM010000073.1 GCA_934699305.1 uncultured Saprospiraceae bacterium
TTCTTTAGGAGCCTTAAAATCAGGAATAATATTTTCTAAACCTTTGGCATTGGTTCTAAGTGAATGAACATTTAAATTTAGTGTCGCTACGTCAATCTTGGTAATATCTTGGAGGGAAAAATTGCTTTCCAGTGTTGCGTAATTTCCGATACTGATTTTCGCCCTTTTTCCCCTGAGATTATTGACAGTACCATATATGTCACCTTCCAGGCTTAAGTCATTGTCTTTGTTTTTAACTAAGAAGTCGATATTGGCAAGTTTTGGATCAAATGCCATAATATCTTTGACACTTACCTGACTATTGGTAAAATGCCCGGTCATCTTTACCTTATTGACATAATCTTGAAAATCCTCCATATTCTGATAACTAAGGCGCAAAGAATCTTCAAGATGTGAATTGTCCGTAGTCAATGCGAACTTTTCAACAGATATCTCAGTGGGAGAATAAGAAACTCTATCGGCGTTAAAGTCATTGATATTAAATGGAGTTCCGGTTTTAACTGCGAGTTGTGAAAGAGATGCCGATACCGTCTTGCCATCGAAAATTACAGACTCAAGACCAATATTTATATTTTTTAAATCAATATTGGAAAAATCAAGTACTTTGCCATGATTCGCCTTAAGGGGAGGCCACCTATAATCGTGGAAAGAGAACTTGCCCTCTTCAATACTTATATACTGAGCCTCGATATGTAAATCCGGTTTGGGCGGTCTGTTTTTCCTTTGTTCAGCGATTAAAGTGGCATAAGGGTCTTTCAGATGCAGAACATTACATTTTTCCGGTTTGATTTTTTCAATATAGAAGATAGGTAGATCTATATTTAATTTATTTAAAAGAAACAAATTGCTATCAATACTGAATTCATTAAAATCAGTACTCAATCGATCGAATGAGGCATAAAGCTTTTTACCGACATATTTGTCCGCATAGTCAAAATTTACTTTTCTCAAGTCGATATCCTTGAAGTTCAATTTTATGGCTGTTTTCTTTCCGGAAGGCTTGGAAAAGAGTGAATCCGGGTGGCCATTTTCAAAGTAATTTATGAGGAATTGGTAATTATTGTTGTAATCCGGACAAGTCCTGACTAAATGACCTTTAAGATCCTTGATGTATGCTGATGTAATATTAATTTTCCCATCTATTAGGTCAAAAAAACCTCCATATAATGTGGCTTTCAACTGGCCTACGTTAAGCAAAGTGTCCCGTTGACGGTCTCTGACAAGGAGGTCTTCGATAATAACAGATTGAAAGAAGGTGATTCTTATTCTACCGACAGAGACTTCAGACTTCAACTCTTTTGAAAGAAATTCGGTCGCTTTTTTTGCCGCATAATTTTGAAAGGAGGGCAGTTGCATTAAAAAGTAAATGCCTATCGTAAAAAGAATTAGAAAAATGAAAGTATGCTTAACAAGACTCCAAAAGAACTTTGGAATGCTGTTAATGGCAGACTTTAGGTTGAAGTTACCTGTCGTTTTTTCTTCTTTCTCTTTCTTTTTTTTCTGCACTTTTCAGAGAGTTTGTTGCTCGATTATTTCAAAAAGATTTACTAATTGAACCGCTTCTTCAACATCGTGAACTCTTAATATTTTTGCACCTTTTTGCAAAGCTAAAAGATTTACAGCAATAGTTGCCGGCAATACTTCATCAGGATTAGATTTCAAAGGCCTCCATAGCATTCCTTTTCTCGACAAACCGGCTAAAATGGGTTTTTCGAGGATTTGGAATATTTCTAAGTTATTTAATAACGTATAATTATGTTGTAACGTCTTTCCAAATCCAAAACCTGGGTCAAAAATTACATCTATCAGATTGATTGATTTAAAATACGCCATCTTGGCAATAAAATAATCAAGGATCTCAGTCCGGACGTCCTCATAATAAGGATTGATTTGCATGTTGGATGGCCGTCCCTGCATGTGCATGGCAATATATGGGCAGCGATATTGTTGAGCAACAATCGGCGTCTCAGAATCTATATCTCCCGATGATATATCATTTATTATGTCTGCACCTGCTAATATTGCTTTTTCAGCCACTTTACTCCAAAAAGTATCGACAGAAATAAGGGTTTGTGGAAATTGTTCTTTTATAGATGATATTGTCGGAATGATTCGACTTAATTCGATATCCATCGGAATATCGGATGCGCCGGGTCTAGTGGATACCCCACCTATATCAAGGATAGATGCTCCTGACTCTATCATTCTTGCGGCTTTAGCAATGGTTTCCTTAAGCTCCGGAGTCCTACTGCCTGAATAAAAGGAATCATCTGTTATATTTAGAATACCCATGATGAGCGGTTTCCTAATATCTACTATTTTGCCCCTACAGTTGAGTGTCTGCATACTCATTAGACTTTGGTCAGAAAGCTATGAAACAAGATTTTGATAATCAATCAAACTTGCCTGAATGATTCGGTAAGCCTCTTCTTTCCCATATACATGTGTTATTTCAACTTTGGGTTGTGATTTTTCTCCCGGAACCAGCTTATAGGTTAAGAAATAATGGAGCATCCTATCGCGTAAGCTTGCCGGCAACTCATTGATATCTTCCCAATCTCCATATACACGGTCATCTTGCATGATAGCAATTATTTTGTCATCAGCCTCTTGATTGTCAATCATTCGAAATCCTCCTATTGGCTTACATTGTACTAATATATTTCCATGGACAATATTTCTTTCTGTCAGAACACAGATATCCAAAGGATCTCCGTCTCCTATTATATTTGATTTGCCTGTAGCTTCCATGCATATCTTTGCAATTTCATCTCCACAATATGTCTTAGGAATGAAACCATATAATGCAGGAACAATGTTGGAAAACAACTGAGGTCGATCAACTTTTATAAAGCCGGAAGCTTTGTCAACTTCGTATTTTACATTGTCGTGAGGCGTTATTTCAATAAATGCTGTTACTGTTTGCGGAATATTTTCCCCGGGATCTATACCGTGCCAAGGATGTGCAACATATTTGTTAAACATGGGAAGTAATTTAGTCGCCAAAGTTAACTAAAATATGGTTTTTTGAAAGGATTTATTGATTTGTAATCAATTAAATGGCATTCGGGGTTGTATCATCTGCAGTCTTTCATCCACATCGTCACGGAATCTATTGTCACAACGTGAGCGTCTTTTTTTGTGAGTGTTAAAAGATAATTAATAAGATTGGTCATGTCAACTTCTTGTATATCAGGATGTGATGGCATTTCCAAAGACATTTGTTGGATACTATCTTTTTTAATGCCATTTAGAATAATACATGGGATTTGATCAGGGTGGTGGTTGATTATATCAGATTTTATCAATGATGGGTAGAGTGAAGCAAGACCTTGACCATTTTCACCATGGCAATTGGCACAGCTTTTAATATAAACTGACTTTCCTTGTTGATAGTTAGTACAACTGACGAAGGTAAAGGTGAATACGATAGAAAATATCGTCAGCCACTTTTTCATTCCGAATCGAGAAGTTGTTGAATCTTAGGAATAAATTTATCTACATCTTTTGGGTCAGTGCCATTACAAAATGCTCTGATGTGCCTATCTTGGTCAACGAGAATGATATAACCACTATGGTTAAATCCGCCCGGTGTATTTGGGTCTTCAAGGACAATACTCAGGTAGCTTTTTGATATTGAAAATATATCATCTTTTTTTCCTGTTACAAATCTCCATTTATCATTATTTATGTGGAGTTTGTCAGCGTATGCCTTTAGGCGGGGTACTGAGTCATGTCGTGTGTCTATCGAATGAGAAAGAAAAGCCACGCGGTCATCTTTGTCGAAGTGCTCATATATTCTGAGCATTTGACCGGTTACGATGGGACAAATAGTAGGACATGAAGTAAAAAAGAAGTCGGTTAAATAAACTTTACCTTTGAATGTTTGTGGTGTGACCGGTCTATTTAACTGATCTATGAACTGGAAATCAGGGATAGCCGGCTTATCTTCCGGTTTTTCTTTAACTCCTAAATAGGGGAGTGGTTGGGGTGTATTTTGGCAAGACAGTAAAATAAAAATAAAGCTTGAAACTAAAGATATATACCTAATATTCACGATATAATTTATGATGAATTTATTTAATAGGTGTATTTTTAATTGTCAATTGAGCTACTTGGATACTTTCATTCATAGTCATTTTGACGCCTTCAATTTTTGCCCTTTCCGCTTCTAAAAAAGATTTTTTTAGGGACTCTGAGTGTATTGTATCATAATTGTCTTTGAAATTAAACATCCAATCAGACATCATGTTGTCAGCTCTATTTAATTCTGCCATAGCGTGACGAAACTGCTTTCTATATTCTTCATTACCATTTAAAGCATCAATAGAGTCCATCTTCATTCTGATGTTTTGTTTTAATGTTTCTATTTCGCTCATGCGGGGCATGATTTCATCGTGTATTGCCATAATTTCATTGAAAAGTGGCGGTTGAGTGCTATCTATTGTTGATACATGAGCTCCGGGTGCGTGGTCATGTCCTTCGTGGCCGCTTGAATTCGGATCGCTTTTACAACTAACTATAAGCGTAATAAAAGATATGAAAATTACTGATTTTAACAAATTCATGGAATATAATTTGAGGTAAAAATACACAATTTTTATATGATTCAAGGATAAAGTGTAAATAATTTTAATATGTTTATAATAACATCCATTGGCTTTTGTATCCCAAATAGAGGGGCAAAGATGGAATATTTGTAGTTAATTGTTTTGTAACCAAATATTTATAAGATATTTTACTAAGTACTGATATGATTATTTAGAAAGAAAACTGTTGATGTAATCTGTGAAGTATTGGGACAATTCGGCATTAATATTATGAAATGAATGTGTTTTTTCTAAAGCAGGTTTTTGTTTCCCGGTATGGATTTTAAAACTTTCTTTCAACGGATTGGATATTTCCGAGAATGTTTTACGCAGTCCGGGAAGTATGAGTCTAAATCGATCAAATTCAATTGTGGATAGCCATAGGTCCAGTATTTTTGTGATGGATGGTACTGCAAATGGCGATAAAACCTGGCTTTGCATGAATCCATAAAGCCATGATGTGCTTTGATCTAATTGATCCAAATCACTCAACTCCATACTCAATTTGTTGAATGCCTCTGATAGTTCTATTTTTTTATTTTCTACACAGAGCCCAATGATCCAACCACGGAAAATGGCAGGAATTATGTATTTATTAGCTGCTTGAGCCAATGAATCAAGCCATTCATCATATAATTGTGGAGCGTTTAGCTTTTTTAAGGATGAACTAAGCTTTATAATTGATTCAAGCGTATCTTCTTGCTGTTCATCAGGAATGGCGATTAAAATAGCATCGATATTGACATTTATCCTTTGTACAATTATGGTAATCAATTCCAGTAACTTAGCCGGTTCAAGTAATCTGACTGAGCCATAATTGTAAAAGAAGCATAATTGAGGAGTTAAATTAAACCAAGACTTGTACTCTTCTACTTTAAATAGGGTATTTTCGATGGTTTGAAAAAATATTGTAGTTAGTGAGTCTATTTGGACATTAATAATGGCAGTTAAAATCCTTTGCAAATGTTCTATATGATTTGATTTGTTGAGGTCGTTTAATGTCGTGTTTTGTACTGCAGATTCAATATCAGAACCATAGATGCATTGGTGGAATAATATTATTAAGTATTCTGATCTCCATTTTAAATTCCAGAATTCTTTGAAAGTTCCCTTTGAAGTAGAAAAAGGATTTGCCGGAGTTCCCCATTCTATACCCAAGAGCCTTAGACGCCACAATAATTTGGAAGCATCCAACTGCACTGTATCACGAAGGTCTAACGTTAATTCATATTCGCTGCTATCCTTTGTATATTTAAACAACTTTGCTTCTTTAACTTTAATCCAGAAGTCTTGAATCAAAGCCTGATTTTCAGTATTGACAGGGACAGAGCCCAAGTCGTTTCCAATAAATGCTTCTTTTATAAGACTTTGAAGATTTGGCAATTGCTCTATATTGTACACAGCAGAACAGGACTCAATGATAGTGGCGATATCCGGGATATCCCAGCCCCTCATTGTTGCTAACGTTTGGGCAAGATTCACTGCTTCAAGCGTATGTGCAAGACTTATATCATAGCCTTTTTTGCGCAACATAGAAGAAAGGGTAGAGGTGATGGTGATTGACGCACCGGATCCATATAGATATATTTGTTCATAATATTTGGGGAATTCTATTCCGGCCCCATAATCATTGAGAGAACTCAGCCTTTGATACGACCAAGGAATCCAGTTGCAGGTCAACTTTTCAGAATGCTTTAATTTAGTGATTTCTTTATCTTCCTTTGTTGTATAATTGTCATAATCTTTGACAAAAGGTAAATGAGCTGCCCCTGTTATTACAACGATTTTCTGATATCTATTTAACTTAATATTTTCCTTTATTTTAAGGCGCATGAATGCTTCTCTAACCTTTGTAATTGTATCACTTCCTGCTTCTATGGCGGGTTGAATAGCGGTAATAATTTCTTCTATTTTGTTGAAATTACCTATTGAATCCGCTCTTTGTTCAAAGTTAATTTCCCACCAATGCTCGATATCAGTGATACCTTGTAATTCACTCAAGTATTTGAATGCTTCACCGGTATTTTTTAACGGAAAGGTAGGGGAGAGGTTTTCTTTAATATTTTCGGTTTTCGCTGGTATAGCGCCTAACGGAAAGTCTATAGGCTCAATAGGAATTTGCTTTGCTTTCGCATAAGAAAGGGCTATCCATTCTGGTGAAAAAGAAGCAAAAGGTAAAATAAATGTATTGGCAGCATCTCCTTGTTTAAATAATAAGATTGCTGCAGGCGGTTTTATTTTAGCAATGTTTGTCGATATGAGTAAGTCTTTAACATTAACAGGAAACTCAATAAGGATTAAGTCGGGTTGAAAATTTTGAAGAAATAGTTTTAAATCTCTTGCACATCCCGGGCCGTGATGCCTAATTCCAATAAAACGTATATCCGCCTTCCTATTCATACGGCAAATTAACACTATTTTTTCGAGCGAAGTTGAATATTTGTCAAAAGTTGTTTTAAAATTATGGACAAGATATGCGGCATTAATTTTTGAAAGAAAATAGCTGATTTAGGAATATTTTCAATACACAAAAATCTATGGTTCATGCTTTTTTATCCACTTTAACAGGCATTTAAGGATATTCAAGAGAAAATGTTAAAATTGAAAAATTGAACAATAAAAACTCTTGATTTTTAATTTAATTGCGACAATAAGGATCTAAATAGCAGAGTACTTATTGAGGATTTATTGGTTGTCTCGATAAAGTCGGAATACAAACATCGAAAATGAGTCTTCTACAATCCTTTCAATGCTAAATAGATACATCATATTATAGATATTTAATATATTTGTAGTTTAATTTAATTAATTTTTAACTAATGCGGTATCCAATGAGAAATTTAATGTTGGTGTTTTGTATATCAATAATTTGCTTGAAATCCGAAGCCCAAAATGTAGGGTTTAATTTTGGTATCAAAGCAGGCTTTAGCCAGACGGATTATGGGCTTAAAGAGTTGTTGGTTACTGATCCGGATGACTTTAAGATGGTTATCGAAGACAGCAGGGTTGGATTTCACGGTGGCATTGCCCTCCAACTAAGGATTAAAAAGTTTATTTTACAACCAGAAGTATTGGTCAATACTATCAATGTCAATTATAAATTGACTGGAAGGATTGGTGGACTAATTGATACAATTTTAGCTAAAGAAACTATACGGAATGTGGATATACCAATAATGATAGGTTTTAAATCAGGTATATTGAGGTTGAATGCCGGACCTGTAG
This sequence comes from uncultured Saprospiraceae bacterium, assembly GCA_934699305.1. Taxonomy (GTDB): domain Bacteria; phylum Bacteroidota; class Bacteroidia; order Chitinophagales; family Saprospiraceae; genus Parvibacillus. The sequence continues at coordinate 7,815 of CAKUWM010000073.1, forward strand.
GGCATTTGTACTTAGATAGTTCATCCGATTTGTTTAAAGTTTCCGGTTATAGTGAGCAGTTTAATAAGATACAATGGGGCTGGCAGGCCGGAATGGGCCTTGATATATGGAAGATAACCATTGATCTTCGCTATGAAGGAAATTTCTCTAAGTTTGGTGATCATATAAAATTTGGTGACAAATCATATTCTTTTTCGGATAACCCGACACGCTTAATTGGTTCTATCGGTATCATGTTTTAGTGCGAATGGCGGATTCCAGATGAGATTACTGAATCGCTGGTTATTTATTTTTTCCTTGAACCCAAATTCCTATTAACGACAATATTTTTGCCTTTAATATGATTTCAGGTTGAAGTAATTTTATTCAGAAGCTTCTTATTTTTATATTTGTTACAGAAGATAATAGCTATATTATTAAAGTACTGCTAATCCGGATTGTTTACTCTCATGTTCAGATTTAGCACTCTTTACCTTTATTTTTCTATGCAAAAAAATATTATCAGTTATACCATTTTAGTAGTTTTTGTAATAGGAAATTAATAAACATTTTAAGTTATCCACATATATAATAAATTAATCCTCTTTAATATAGAATGTATATAAAAAATATGTATAAATAATTTAACAATAACTTAATGAATAGTATTAGATTTGGATATTTTTATTTCATTTTTTTGAACCAAAAATAGTAACTATGAATTTAAAAAGTACTTTGTTTTTATTGCTTATGTTGTGTGTAACCGGTATATCGGCTCAGGTTACGACTTCAGGCATGTCAGGTATTGTAAAAGATGCCACCGGAGCTACCATGATTGGTGCCTCTGTTATTTTGACACACGTACCATCCGGAACGGTATATGGTACGGTCACTTTGGATAATGGACGTTATAGCCTTGTCAACTTGAGGGTAGGCGGTCCTTATACACTTGAAGTTTCATCTGTAGGTTCGGAGACATACAAGTCTGGAGGAATTTACTTGACTTTAGGTGATGTTTTAGTCAATAATATTGTTTTACAAGAAAGCGCTACCGTTCTTAATGAATTAGTCATTACGGACAATAGAAATGCTCTTATTAATGGAGATCGAACCGGCGCTGCGACAAATATTGACAGAAAGATGATGGAACGTCTTCCTTCTATCAGTAGAAGTATAACCGACTTTACCCGCGTTACACCTCAGGCCAATGGTAATAGTTTTGCCGGTAGAGATGGTCGTATGAATAACCTACAGATAGATGGTGCCAACTTGAATAATGCATTTGGACTTAGCAGTGATCCTCTACCCGGTGGAGGAAATAATCCAATATCTTTGGATGCAATTGAAGAAATCCAGGTGAATGTGGCTCCTTATGATGTAAGGCAGACCGGCTTTACCGGTGCAGGTATAAATGCTGTAACTCGCAGTGGTACCAATGATCTTCATGGTTCGGTGTATGCTTATATCCGTCCAAAAAGCTTTACGGGTCTGAAAGTAGGTGATTATGAACTAAGTGAGAATTCGAGAGTTTCATCCAAATTATATGGAGCAAGATTGTCTGGACCAATCATCAAGAATAAGTTATTGTATTTTGTCAATTTTGAATATGAAAATTCTGAATCCGCTGGTAATAACTGGGTTGCTGACAACACGACTAATTCTACTGATCCAAACGTTACACGTGTTAAAGAATCCGATTTAGTTCGTGTTAAGGATTATTTACGTACTAAATATGGATATGATGCAGGTGCCTATCAAAATTATTCTAATACTTACAACAGCTTGAACTACAAAGGCTTAGCGAGATTGGATTGGAATATAAATGACAAAAATACCTTCACTGCAAGGTATTCGTTTATGCAGGGTGCCAATGATCAAGGAACGAATGGTAGCTCAGGTCCTAACCCTCGTTCTTCTAATAGTCGTATTTCAAAACAGTCAATAGCTTTTGAAAATGCTAATTATTCATTTAAAAATACTGTAAGCTCTATCGCAGCTGAGTTAAACTCAAGATTCAGTGATAGATTGAGCAATCAATTGATTGTTACTTATAGCCGAATTCAAGATACCCGAGAAACACCCGGTAAATTGTTCCCATTTGTGGATATAGGAGATGGAGAAGCTACTACAGGTTACAGCAACTATATGAGCTTCGGTACTGAATTGTTCTCTGTCAACAATGACGTTATAAATAATAATGTGATTGCAACCAACAACTTAACCTATGTAGTTGGAAATAATACTATAACTGCTGGCTTGAGTTATCAATTAATGTCATTTGCCAATAGCTACCAGAGAATGGGTTCTTCTTATTATCGATATAAGACAGTAGATGATTTTTTGAATGATGCACCACCAATTTCTTATGGTGTAACGTATGTTTATCAAGGAAAAGATCCTTTTGCACGTGTTAAGTTTGGATTAGCGGGTCTTTATATTCAGGATAAAATTACTTTATCAGATAGATTAAATGTAACCGTAGGTGTACGTGCGGATATGGCATTATTCCATGAT
>CAKUWM010000074.1 GCA_934699305.1 uncultured Saprospiraceae bacterium
ATACCATAGAACCGGATATCCTGCCATCGCGGCCAATAACAATCGATGGACTTGGGTTGTTTTTTTTGATTAACTCCCCGTAGGCAGCTGTCATTTCTACAATATCGATGGGGGTTAGGTTGTTTCCGGGAATACCACCTATTGTACCACGCATTCCGGAAATTGACTTAATTAATGTCAAGGTAAAAGGTTTAAATGAATCAACAAAATTATTTAGTGGCGGTGTTTAATTGTTTCATATTAATTGATTCGACTTCTTTATCAATATAATATAACGATTGAGGTCCATCACCGATGAGTTTTATTTTATCCAAAATATCTCTCATAAGAGCCTCCTCCTCCCGTTGTTCTATAACATACCATTGTAGGAAGTTGAAGGTATCAGAATTTTCTTCTTTTGTACAAAGCTCTACCAATTGATGGATGGAGCGGGTAACCATTTTTTCATGTTCAAAAACAGAGTTCATTAAGGTTACGATTGAATCAAATTGAGCTGGAGGCTTATTGATACTGGGAATTGATGGTATTGCATCAACGTCAAGCATATAATCTATAATTTTAAGCATGTGCATATTTTCCTCTTCGGATTGTCGTCGTAAAAAAGCGGCACATCCTTTTAAACCTTTGTGTTCGCACCAGCACGACATTGAAAGATACAAATAGGAAGCGTATCCTTCCATTTCTATTTGTTTGTTGAGCGCGGAGGCCAAAGTTTCGGAGATCATACAAATAATTTTATGTGCAAATATAATATAGATTGGGCGATATGACTTATTTTATTATATATAAATAGTTGAATTGTCTATATGCAAATGAATCAGTTGGTTATTAACGATTTAGGATTTGATTTGCATGTTCTTTGGCTATCACCTTGTCAATTATTTGTTTTATTTTACCTTCAGCATCAATTAGAAAGGACGTGCGTATGATTCCCATATATTTTCTGCCATATAGTTGTTTTTCACCCCAAACTCCATATTTTACAGCTACTTCTTTATTTTCATCTGACAGTAATGTATAGGGGAGATTATGTTTAGAGGCGAAGTTTAAGTGACTTTTTACAGAATCCGGACTTATTCCAACAACTTCAAAACCTTCATTTTTCAAATCAGCGTAATAATCTCTCAAATTACATGCTTCAGTCGTGCAGGTTGGGGTGTTGTCTTTGGGATAAAAGAATAATACTAATTCTTTTCCACGGAAAGTAGTTAAAGAGATTTCTTTCCCGTTTTGGTCCGGTAAGCTGAATTCAGGAGCTTTATCTCCAATTGACAAGGATATTGACATGTTTTTTATTTTATAAAAGTAGATGAATATACTTTTGTATTTTTCAAAGCATCGAATACTTCTAATCTGAAAGTATAATTTCCTTTTTGAAAGCCTTTAGGAAACACATAATCAATGGTTTTTGTTTTAAGATCGTATTCCATTGGTATGAATTTGTCATTGATAAAGGCTTTATAATTTAGATAAGGTGTTTGTCCGGCAGGCAGAACATTGTCATCAATTTTAAAAACAATTCTGGAAGTCCTTGTTAGATTTTTGCTAAAAATAAGAGGAATAATAGAAGGTGGCAAAGTATCTACCGCAATGAAAAATGTCCCAAATGTCCGCACAGGAGCGTTCAACCATTCTCCTTCCCAAGTGCCTCCCCAATTGGATATTTGATTGACACCTTCTATGCTTGCAATAAATGATTTTTCTTTCAAGTGTTGCGGGATTCCGTTGGACAATAATTTGCAATTGTAATAATTATATACCGGGATATTGGGATTAGCAATATCATAAACAGCAGAGTATTTCGATTTGGTAGGATCGACTTTTTTCGATAAAATAAGAAATTGATTTTTAAAAAATGTTTTATCTGTAAAAAGTATGTGTATGCCGGAGTCCTGGATAAATGTTGCTTTGTTATATGGTAAAAAGTAATTATAATTCGGTTTTATAAAGTTGGGATCGCCAATTTTTCTTTTGACAAAAAAGGTCATTTCAGAAGTGTTGTTGTTAAAGTCGGTGATTACAAATGTTATTTTCTTTTTTTCCAATTCTTTTAATGATATAAGTCCTCGTAATTGTTGAAATTGGATGATGGATAATGTATTGCCCGGAAGAGAAAAGCATTTATGGACGTAGTTGCGTTTCAATCTTTGTTCAGGGTAATCAATATGAGCATTGATCATTCTGGTTTTTTCAAATGAAACGGAATCCATTTTTATATAATATGTAAGACTATCATTTACAAATAATTTAATGCTGTAAACACCATTTTTATTCCAATTTCCTTCTTGACCATCTCTTGTATTGATTCCCAATCCAATTGTTGGTGATAGGGTAGTAATAGTATCGCCTAAAGTTGGGACAAAGTATGAACTTCTTTTCTTGGCCATCAAGTTTTTGGCATTAAATTCATTAAAATCATCATATAGGTCATAAATCCGTGCATAACTTATACCCGGTTTCATTGAATCCTGGCATGTAAAACCAAATAATAAAGGATTAATTGGGGTTTCCGAGTCTGTTTCTCGTATTTCAAAGTGAAGATGTGCCCCATTGGATGAGCCGGAATTGCCCATATAGCCTATAATCTGACCTTTTTTTACCTGAATTAAAGTTGAATCCGGATAATATTGGATATCAAATCTTTCTTGCCTTTCTTGTTCTGCTAGTGCATATTTCAGAATTTCAGGGCTATAAGCCTTCAGGTGGCCATATACACTTGTAAATCCATTTTTATGCGTTATATAAAGTGCATAACCGTATCCTGTGGGACTTATACCTATCCTTGAGATATATCCATCGGCAATCGCATAAATATTATCACCTTGAACGCCATTGGAAGATTTGATGTCAATTCCTGTATGAAAATGATTGGGCCTAAGTTCACAGAAAGTCCCGGCTATTTTAAATGTATGATCTACCGGACTCCTAAAGTAGTTTTTAACAATCACCGGTTTGGGACGTTCATGAATAAGGACGTCAGATTTGTTGATTTCTTTACAAGCAAAAATTTGAACCAACAACAATATAAATATATGTAGCATTATTCTTTTAATAAAAATCGTTCTTTTAACTTGAGTAATTCTTTTTCAATAGCAATAGGAATCGTATTATCTGCTTCTTGATGTTGTGTTATAAAATCATCAATAACTTTTTGAACAATCTCATCTTTTGCCATTAGGTCGGATAATCGTCTTAGAAGTCCAAGTTTAAACCATTTGTGTTCCTGTCGAAGCCTCTTTTGTTGCCATTCTCCGGATTCTTTTCTTTGTATTACACATTGAAAAATCAACGAGATCAAGCGCTCTAAGTTGTGATTGGTTTCGGCCGAAACAGCGATTATGTCCACTTTGGGTTGTGTATCGGTGTTTATAATTCGTAGTGAATGTCGGATATGGGACATTGATTCATCGCCGGCTTTGACGAGATGGTGATCGTACTTGGTTATGGCGATGATGTCTGCGGCTTCCATTATTCCTTTTTTAATACCTTGTAAATCATCACCTCCACCGGGATTCAGGAGGAGCAAAAGAAGATCGGTCATATCTTTTACTTCTACTTCTGATTGACCTACTCCGACTGTTTCAATAAATATAATGTCAAATCCCGCAGCTTCACACAATAATATACTTTCTCGAGTTGTCTGATTCACGCCTCCAAGTTCCATACCTGAAGGGCTAGGTCTAACAAAAGCCATCGGATGGCTACCCAAGAGGTTCATCCTGGTTTTATCCCCTAAAATACTACCTTTAGACTGTTCGCTGGAAGGGTCAACTGCTAGAACTGCAACCTGATGTCCCCTTTCTACCAAGATGAGACCTATTGATTCGATCAAAGTACTTTTCCCTACTCCCGGAGGGCCGGTTACAGCGATTTTGAGGGAATTTGATGGAATATCTTTGCATAGTTGAATGAGATTTAGAGCTTTCTGACGATAGTTTTTATTGGTTGATTCAATCCAGGTTATTGCTCGTGCCAGAAATACCTTGTCCCCATCTTTGAGTTTTTCAAATATTTGATTTATATCCGGGTCAAACAATGTAAAAAAATTAGGATAATAATAAGGAATATAATAATAAAGCAGATGTGAGGAATATCACACCTGCTTTATTTCGTTGATTTATTTTACCGGTATAGGGTAACTTCGCCTCGTCTGGTATCGACAATGCCACCTTGTGACAATTGATACTTGACTATAAATACATACGTATCACTTGGGGCTTCTTTCCCTTTGAAAGTGCCATCCCACCCATTGTTAGAATTCTTTTCATTGTACACTTGCTGTCCCCATCTATTCACAATGGACAACTCAAGTAATGTTACACCATCCGGAATAACCGCTTTGAAAACATCATTCTTTGAGTCTCCATTGGGTGAGAAAGAATTAGGCATATTAATATATGGTGTAATACCTGATACTTGAATCTTGCCCGAACCGCTACAATAATTGTCACCACTTGGGATGAGAAATGCTTCAATAAGATCATTTTTTGACTCTAATACGATATCATAAGAACTGCCATGTGTTCCTAAGTCTCTGCCGTTTATTTTCCATTGATAAGTGCCGCCAGGTACCGGATTAACAACACTGGCAGTAACCGGATTTCCGATTGCAACATTATCAGACGGAGAGACTGTAATTTCGAATATCGATGGCGGGCTAATTTTTACTATGACACCTCCATAGGCTGGACAGCCATCCTGAATGCCTGACACCACGAAGTTTAATTCTTTATCCGTTGTCAAAACTGTAGTAGGGCAATCTTTACAACTGGTTTTTTCTCCTGGAGACCATGATATATTGGATGCGGCAGAAATAACACTAACTTCGACCGGTTCGTTTGGACAAATTGTAGTATCCGTGACCGATAACCCTATGATTTGCCTATTTATCCTAACCGTCATACTTGCTATCCCCGGACAACCGTCAGCCTTCCCTGAAACAGTGTATGTTGTTGTATTGGCAGTTTTAATAATGGCTGTTTTGCAATCATTGAAGCAGGTTACACTTTCAGACGGCTTCCATTCAATATCCGTCATGTCGGTATTGAGATCTACTCTAACTTCTTCATTTTCACAGACTAAAGTGTCGGTAAGTGAAAATTGAATTTTAGGTATTTTGACATTGATCTGGAGTGAATCCTCACGGTAACATGCATGATTGACCGTTTTTCTTATATACAAGAACGTGTCCTGAGTTATAATAGCTAAGTTTAATTGATCTTTCGGATCTACTGCCCCTAAAGCATTACCCCAATTGAAAGTAATATCCGGATATAAGCTTTTATCGTATTGTGGCGAAAACATTGCAACGACTTCACCTCTACAATAAAATGGTCTTATAGGCTGATGATCTAACGGAATTTCGGGTAAGCTGTCAACTCGTACAACAACAGATTCGGTATAAACACAATTACCTACAACGAATGTTCCCGTATAGGTTGTAGTAACGGTAGGTTTCGCAATAAATGAGCTGTCATTGACAGCGATAAATGTTGAATCCGCAGGTGTCCAGTTGACCTTTGATGCCTTTGGGCTGAAAGAGTATTCAACCCTCGTACTGTCGCCTTTGCAAAGCTCAACATAATTTGGTGATTTTAAAGAAAATCTGCCTTCGTTGACTTTAATATGAAAGTCATGTTCAAAACTACATTTTTTGTCTGTAGAAGTAATCTTTACGGTGTAATTAGCATCTTTTACGGCTAAATAAATAGGATTATTGATGTCTGTAAAGTTGATTCCAGATGAAGGATCAAATTCATAGAATTTAGCTTTAGAAAAGTCTCCAAATGATACGGGTACTTTATAACACACTGTGGTATCGTTAAAAGGAGGAAAATATTCAGTGCCCGGTCTAAGTTTAAGTGATAAGGTATCCGAGGAAAAACAGTCTCCCAGTGTATAAGTAACAATTACCTGAGTATTTTTATCTATATATACATTTTGAATATTGCTGTTCGGGTTAGGGAATAATTGTGCGGGTTCCCAAGAATAGACACCACCTGTTGTCTCCGGAGTTGCAGTTAACTTGATTGTTTCTCCACCGCAAAGCGTGTCTTTGGAAGAGGTAAGTACGACGCTCGTATTATTAATAACGACATTGATTTTATCAGTTGATTCACATGAGCCTATGGTTGCAGTCAAGGTAACCTGGCTTGTACCATTACCGGTATATTTGACAGAAGATGCAGTCGGGTCGCTCACATTGGAAGAAGGCGACCAAGCAAAAGAGTTGCCATCAGAAGCGCTTAAAGTTATAACTTCATTGGGACAAGCTTCGACATCTAAATCGTCGTTTATCGTAACTTTAAAGTTATCATAAATAGTGGTAGTCAAAGTAGCAACGACCTGTCCGGTTGCTAAATCAATCAAATTGACGATAATGTCTTCAGAACCTTCTGCAATACCATCTTTGATGACATGAATCGGAAATTCTACTATCGGATTATTTGGTGTTATATTTAATGTATCGCTCGAAAAACCAAGTAATGTATAATCTATGTTATAGGTGGCAGCACCTCCAAATTGAATAAGATATTTGCCGGGTGAAGTAATTTGTTCAAATGTAAATATAACCTTCCCATCTACGGCATCGCAGTTTTCATAAAAAGCCTTCCCTCCGGAATTGTATTCAATGACAATATTTGTTTGGGTACGAGGCTTTGCCTCCAGATTATTATGAGTAAAGAATAAAACAAATAAAGAACAAAGACCGATAGTCGTTATTTTAGATAACATATATATATATTTAAAATCTGCTGTAAACATAATTATGTCTTTCAAAAGGACAAAATATTTGTAATTCTACTTGTCATAGTATAGAAATATAATGCTTGTAATTAATACGCTATGTTGATAAGTATTTGCCTTCCTAGATATGGTCAAAATTGAATAAATTCAAATGGTAAATAAACAATAAAGGAATAATCATTTCAATTGGAAGTAATATGGAATGTATAAATAACAAATGGAATAGAATTGTATAACTTATATTGAAATAATATATCTTTGTCTAAGAAATAGTTAACCCTGTCTTAAATTATTTAATTTTACAACAAAGAACGTATCATCGTGTTAAATTGTACGTTTATTATTATATCAAGAAAAAATTAATACTTGAAAGAGTTTCTTATGAAGATAAAATCCTTTTTAATATTTGGGCTTATCATTGGTGTGGTCAGCCTTTTTGCGTTGTATCCACGGCAAATAGATGATCCTATCGAAAAGGAAGCAGTTATTCTGAAGTCTGTAGTTAATATATTGGAAAGAGCGCATTTTAAGCCAAAAGATATCAATGATGACTTTTCTAAGAAAGTATATCAGAGCTATTTAGACTTATTGGACGGTGGAAAAAGATTTTTTATTCAGGCTGATGTTGATAAACTAAAGCCTTATGAGAAGCAGATTGATGATGAAATACTTGCAACCAAACTAAATTTTTTTAATGCTAGTTTGGATATTATTAATGCTGCCCAGTCAAGAGTAAAGTCCTATTATAAGGAAATTTTGGCTAAACCTATGACTTTCAATGATAAAGAGACTATCTCATACGATTTTGAAAAGATGCCTTATGCTAAAAATGAAAAGGAATTGTATGCAAGGTGGGAAAAAATTCTAAAAGCCAACGTACTGGATGAAATTGTCCAGGTACAAAATGGGCAGGATAATGATTCACTAAAAGTAGAAAATAAGGAGCTTAAGTCTTTTGCAACTATTGAAAAAGAATCGCGAGAGAAGGTTTTGAAGGATTATGACAGGCTCTTTGAAAGAATGGAAAAGCTGCGTCGAGAAGACCGGTTTAGTGATTACATCAATAGTATTACGGAACAATTTGATCCTCATACTTCATATTTTAGCCCCAACGATAAGGAAGATTTCGATATTGGAATGTCCGGTCGTTTGGAGGGAATAGGAGCAAGACTCCAAGCAGATGGTGAATATACCAAAGTAAGTGAAATAGTTGTTGGTGGCCCTGCCTGGAAAGAAAAAAATCTAGAAGCCGGAGATATTATCATGAAAGTTGCACAGGAAGGGCAACCGGCAATAGACATAAGAGGAATGCGCTTAGATGATGTGGTGTCAAAAATCAGGGGCAAGAAAGGCACAAAAGTTATTTTGACCGTAAAGAAGGTCAGTGGAACTATGCAGAATATAACCATAACGCGAGATGAAGTTTTGATGGATGAATCTTTTGCTAAATCTGTTATCATTGGTCAGGAGGGTGTTTTGGAAAATATTGGGTATATCTATCTACCCAAATTTTATGCTGATTTTGACAATAACAAAGGTCGGTTTAGTTTTACGGATGTTGCCAAAGAAGTGGATAAGCTTAAGAAAGCGAATGTCAATGGCATTATTTTAGATCTTCGAAATAATCCGGGCGGCTCACTCAATGACGTAGTAAAAATGGCAGGTTTATTTATTGAACAAGGTCCTATTGTACAGGTTAAATCCAGAGAAAATGAACCGTATGTGATGAACGATGATGATAAAAACTATGCCTATGATGGACCTATGGTTGTTTTGGTCAATCACCAAAGCGCATCAGCTTCAGAGATTCTTGCTGCCGCCTTACAGGATTATAAGCGGGCTGTAATCATTGGAGGAACATCAACCTACGGAAAAGGGACAGTACAGCGATTTGTTGACTTGGACAGAACGGTATCTGTGTCCAATAACTTAAAACCATTAGGTCAGCTTAAACTTACCATTCAAAAGTATTATCGAATTAATGGCGGAAGTACGCAGTTGGAAGGGGTTACTCCTGATATAGTTCTACCTGATGCTTTTAATTATATTAAAATAGGTGAGCGAGAGAATAAATCTGCTATGGAGTGGACAAAGATTGCACCTGCACGATATTCGCAAAATGTTTTCGTCATAAATAATATGGATGATATTAAAGCCAAGTCAAAGAAAAGAGTCGAGAATAATCCACTATTTAAAGCTATTGACGACAATGCTCATAGAATTAAGGAACAAAGTGATAAAAAAGTATATACCCTTGAAATGGATTCATATAAAAAGGATATGAGCAACCGGAAAGAGCAGACGAAGAAATTTAACGCACTCTTTAAAGAAATTCCGGGTCTTTCTGTTGAAAATATACCTGAAGATGCTAAATTGATTCAAAGAGATAGCGCAAGCATAGCTCGTAATCAGAATTTTATAAAAAATATCAAAAAAGATGTCTATATAGAAGAAGCTATCCAGGTTATTAAAGATTTACAGGTAGATAGAATGTCACTGACTGATAAAAAGAGGCAGATAGAGGAGAAAAATTAATAATATAATATTCATGTAATTTTTGGTTGTTGGTTGAAATAATATTATTATCAACCTTAGAAATAATGTTTTGAAAATGAGGAAGTATTCAATTGTAATGTCATTGATGCTTATTGGTATAATCGTTGGAATTGCAGGTTGTTATTCCTTTAAAGGAACATCTATTCCTGAAAATACAAATACTTTTTATATTTCAAATTTTACGTTAGATACTTACGATGCACCATTCAATTTGGCTCAGTTGATTACTGAAAAGTTAAAAGATAAAATTCGAAAAGAAACCCGTCTGAAGTACAGCGACATTAATCCGGATATTGAGTTTACCGGAAAAATAACAAATTATACGGTTTCTCCCGTAGCTCCACAAAATAATCAGGCACCATCTGCCAATAGGTTGGAAATAACTATTAATGTGGAATTTGTAGATCACAAGAATGTGAAAAATAAATGGAATTCGAATTTTACATTTTTCAAAGATTATAGTAAAGATGCCAACTTGATAGACGTGAGAGATGGTCTCGCTAATGATATTTTTGACCAATTATCGGAAGATGTTTACAATAGGGCATTTACCAACTGGTAAAAATTGTAACAAATCTTACAAATTTATTATCTTGCAGCGATTTTTTGCCTGATTGTCTATGGATTTGCTCGATCGTTTGATACATTTTCCTTCGGTGCTTCGTTCAATAGACGATGGTGTGATTGTTGAAAAGTTATTATTATATCCTTTTTTTAGTTTGTTATACATTTTACAGTCAATACGTCGTCAATTCCATCAAATAGAGGAGGATGCGGTATATGTGCCGCCTGTATTGGCCAACGATACATTATTTACGTGGTATAAAATGTCTCAATTGAATGAAAAATCAAATGGGCATAAAGTCGAAACAGCGGATCACACATTGAATATAAGCTCACAAGGATATACATTGGACAATCCATATTCAGTGATTGCTATCGATGAGAATGATGAAGCTGTATCACAG